>CAYSTH010000116.1:0-6831 GCA_964433995.1 uncultured Francisellaceae bacterium
ATTCGTGCACCAGAACATCATTCTGAAAGCATGGAAAGTTTATTCGCACACATTCCAGGTTTAAGAGTCGTTATTCCTTCTACACCAGCAAAAGCATACGGGTTGTTGCTGGCGGCTATCCGAGATCCTGATCCGGTTATTTTTTTAGAACCAGAAAGAATGTATCGTAAAATTAAAGAAGAAGTGCCAGATACTGGCATAGCGTTACCGCTAGATACTTGTTTTAAAGTCAGACAAGGACAACATGTCACCTTAGTAAGCTGGGGAGCCATGATGTATGAAACGTTGGCGGCTGCCAATACCTTATCTCAAGAAGGGATTGAATGTGAAGTAATCGATGTCGCGACGATTAAGCCCTTAGATATCAATACTATTATTGAATCGGTAGAAAAAACGGGAAGATGTGTCATTATTCACGAAGCGTGCCGTACTTGTGGTGTAGGCGCAGAAATCGCAGCACAAATTGCAGAATATGCTCTCACTTCTTTATTGGCTCCCATTAAACGTGTGACAGGATACGATACCGTTATGCCTTTATACCGTTTAGAGCATGAATTTATTCCGACTGAGAGCAGAATTATTAAAACCATTAAAGATGTGATGGAGTATGCATGAAAACATTTGTCTTACCCGATTTAGCTGAAGGTTTAGCAGAAGCAGAAATAAATGAATGGCATGTTCAGGTTGGTGACACTGTTAAAATTGATCAACTTTTGGTTTCAGTCGAAACGGCTAAAGCAGTGGTGGAAGTACCTTCACCTTATAGGGGAAAAATTTTAGCCCTTCATGGCCAGAAAGGCGATATTATTGGCACAGGAAAACCTTTAGTCGACTTTGATTTAGAGGGCAGTAATGCTGATACTGGTACGGTAGTAGGTAAAGTCGAGGTAGGCAATGAAATGGTTCAGCCTCAACAACCTATCATGCCAGATACGTCTTTGTGTAATAGCTCAAATTATAAAGCATCACCAGCGGTAAGAGCCTTAGCCAAAAAGTTAAATATTGATTTGAATAAAGTTGTTGCAACAGGAGCAAATCAAACAATCAGTGCCCAAGATGTTGAACAAGCATCAAAAAATACGGCTATTCAAGCCAATTTTGAGGCCCTTAAAGGCGTCAGAAGACAAATGGTCTTAAGCATGCAAAAATCTCATGCGGATGTTGTTCCAGTGACGATTTTTGATGATGTCGATATTACTGCTTGGCAGCAAAAAGATTATACGTCGAGATTATTATTGGCTCTTAGTGTGGCCTGTCAGAAAGAACCAGCTCTAAATGCTTGGTATGATGGTCATCAGGTTGCACGTCGATTATTTAAAGAAGTGAATATTGGTGTCGCAATGGATACTCAAGATGGCTTGTTTGTGCCCGTTATTAATCAAGTGCAAGATAAAAATGCAGCACAACTTAGAACAGAATTAGAGAGCATCAAAACAAAAGTACAAAACCGCACTATTTCATTATCTGAAATGTCCGGTGCAACCATTATGTTATCTAATTTTGGTAAATTTGCAGGTCGTTATGCAAATCCAATCGTAGTGCCTCCAATTGTCGCAATATTAGCAGTCGGTAAAATAAGAAGCGAAGTTAAGTTGAATGCATCAGGACAACCTGTTATGCATCAATTGATGCCGTTGTCTCTTACCTTCGATCATCGTGCTGTCACCGGAGGGGAAGCAACACGATTTTTAGGTCAGGTCATATTTGCTTTAGAAAAGGCATAAGTTGAATTAATACTTATAGAGTGAAAATAATTTATTAAATAAGTGGTCTATAGAAATTTTGCTGTGGCCACTTACTAATATCACCAAAATCATAAAGCCCCAAGCGATATGGTCTTTGAGTGCACAAATATTTTCTGGTTTAAGCAAAACATCACTATAAGAAATAACAGCAAATAGATTAAATACAAATAAGCCTAATGCAGGCAACCTTGCCCCAAGGCCTAATAAAATCAAAACAGGTAATAATATTTCTGCACCAGTACCTAATATTGCAGCCGTCAGAGGTTTAATATAAGGCACTTTGTATTCAGTTAAAAATAAATTTTTAGTGGTTTCCCAATTGGTGTACTTTAGCCAGCCCGAAGTGAAAAATACGTTGAAAATCCATCCTCTAATAGAAAGATAAGCAAGTGGCTCAAACCAGGAAAATAGAGCTGTAAATAGGTTAGAAAGTTTGACCAAAAATCTTAGCATATTCATCTCTATCTAATAAAAATTTTAAAAATAAACATATTAATATATAGCATAATTACGTGGTCGTCAGAGCCTGTTCTAATTTCCAGCTTAATATAAATGTATATTTGACCGATATCCTGCTTATATCTGTTTTGATGAATCCTATCAGATGTTGAGTGCAATAATATGAATATATTCAGGCTAATTATCACTACATTTTTTTTATTATTTACCATGCAAACATTGCATGCAGAACCAGATGTGAGTCGTGTTTTGGGGCCAAAATTTGTGTTACCTGTTAATGAATCAGAACAAATAGCTTTAGTTATTCAATTTCCTCAAGATTTCCATGCTGCGCAAAGTTTTAAAAATCAAAATCTAAATAATAAAGAACTATTTTTTATTCCAGTTAATCGTATTAAATCAGATAATAAGGAAATTATTTTACTTATTCCAAAGTTGAATTCAGGTATTTCTGCAGAGGATATGGTTAATAAATTTGCTGAGCAATTCAAAAAAACATCACAAAAAACGCTAATATTAAAAGAACAAAAGAAAGACTATAAAGGATTTACGCATGCAGGGAAATTAATTATGTATGAATATAAGAATCAGGTGCAAATTGTAAACTTATATGCTGTTTCAGGTCCAAAACATTTAATTATGTTGCAATATTCTATGAATATACAAAACAAAAGCCAAATCCAACCGACGATTAATAAAATGATCACTTTCTTTAATCGAAATGTTCAAATCAAAAAAATGGCTATTCAAAAACCAGAGATTAAATTAAAAGATTCTATTTAAAGCACTATGTTAATGGTGATTTTGATTGACTTTAAGATGATGTAATAATTGAAGCATAATACTATAGGCGATGGGTGTTAATAATGCATTCACAATCGTCAAAAGAATCAAATTTGAAATGAATAATACAGATGTACTCATACTGAATATGGTGAATAATAAATAGCCTGTCATTAATATCAATAAATTGCTTAAAGAAACAAATAAAGCTAGCAAAAATAGGATGCTACCCACTAACAGCAAATTATATCTGGCAAACCTAAAACTTGAATGTAACGCAAGGATCGGGTCATAATTATCTGTATAAATTAAAATAAACCCAAAAATGCAAGCAATACTTAAAAATACACCAGGAATAATAAAAGCAACAGTCCCGATAAAAACAATTAAACAATAAATAAAGGTGGTAATCACCAAAGCGGGTAATTTTTCTAAACTAATCACCAAAGCTTCTTTTATGGTGCAAGGTATATTTTTGTTTTGAGTATATAAAAAATAAATAACCCCACCTAGAAAAACTTGTGAAAGCACAATTCCTATAACAGCTATCAGCCAAACGAAAGAAGAAACAGGATGAAAGTACATTTTAATGGCAAGAGTTAAAAAAAGACAAAGTACTCCTAAAAAACTCAGTAGAGTGACTGGTGTGGCGTTTTTTTTGTACATCTTAAAGCCATCTTCGAGTATGGCAAAAATTTGTTTAGCTTTATTATCTGATGGTAATAGCATATTGATGTTAGTATAATTAATAGAAGGTTATCTTAATTGAATATAGTCTAAATATGAATGCACTTGAAATCATCAAATTAAGAAAAAATTATGATAAAGGGGTAGAAGCCCTAAAGGGAATTGACTTAAAGGTTAAGCAGGGTGATTTTTTTGGACTTTTGGGCCCAAATGGCGCGGGGAAATCCACAGCGATTGGTATCGTATCTTCACTAGTAAAAAAAACCAGTGGTCAAGTGCTTATTTTGGGATATGATTTGGATAAAGAGCCAGAGAAAGCTAAATGCAACATTGGTTTAGTTCCTCAAGAATTTAATTTTAATGGCTTTGAGAAAGTCATTAGTATTTTGATCAATCAGGCTGGTTATTATGGCATTCCTTATCAGCAAGCAAGAGAAAGAGCAGAATTCTTTTTAAAAAAATTAGAACTTTGGCCTAAAGCACACACCCCTGCTCGTTTTTTATCTGGAGGCATGAAAAGGCGATTAATGATAGCAAGAGGCTTGGTACACGAGCCTAAGTTATTAATTTTAGATGAACCCACAGCTGGAGTAGACATTGAAGCACGTCGCTTTACATGGACATTTTTAAAAGAAATGAATCAACAAGGCACCACTATCATTTTAACGACTCACTATCTTGAAGAAGCTGAAAATTTATGCAATCAAATCGCCATTATTAACACGGGTACTATCATAGAAAATACCTCAGTAAAAGAATTAATTGCCACGTTACCAAATCAAACTTACATTTTAGATTTAAAAACCTCTATTTCATTTGATTTTGTTATTCCTCAGTTTACAACCAGAGTGATTGATAGTCGCACCCTAGAAGTAGATTGCCTTGCAACTCAATCCATTAGTGATGCTTTTATTATATTAAAATCATTGGGCATAGATGTGTCGAGTTTACGTAATAAATCGAATCGATTAGAAGAATTATTTGTTAATTTAGTCAAAAAATAATTGGAAAAATTATGTTAATTCAAAATTGGGTTGCTTATAAAACAATTATTAATAAAGAAATAACCCGTTTTACGCGTATTTGGTCCCAGACTTTATTACCGTCACCTATTTCAATGACGCTATATTTTTTGATATTTGGTGCAATCATTGGACCTAAAATTGGCGCATTTGAAGGCGTGAGTTTTGTCCAATTTATTACGCCCGGGTTAATTATGATGGCGGTGATTACCAATAGTTACGGCAATGTGGTCGCTAGTTTTTTTCAGGCAAAATTCATTAAAAGCATAGAAGAAATGTTGGTTTCACCTATGTCACATTGGGTTTTATTATGGGGATATGTGACAGGCGGAGTGATAAGAGGCATACTTGTTGCGATCATTGTTTTACTAGTTAGTTTTATTTTCACAGATTTTCATGTGTATCATCCTATTTACGCTTTAAGTATGGTGTTATTAACCGCCATATTATTTTCTTTGGCTGGGTTGATTAACGCTATTTTTGCCCAAAAGTTTGATGATATTAACTTTATTCCTACATTTGTGTTAACACCTTTGTCCTATTTAGGCGGTGTATTTTACTCAATAAAGGCTTTGCCCGCTTTTTGGCAGAGCATATCTTTATTAAATCCTATTTTTTATATGGTAAACGGTTTTCGTCACGCTATGCTCAATGTCTCTGATGTTTCTTCTTTTTTAGCGATGACGGTATTATTAGGGTTTAATCTGATTGCGCTATTATTAGCCGCGTATTTGCTAAAAAATGGCGTGGGTTTAAAACAATAATTTAGCCGATTAGCTATTTCGATAAAAATTTACTCTTTTGAATAAATATTGATATAATCTCTGCCCTTGCGGAGAGATGTCAGAGCGGTCGAATGAGCACGCCTGGAAAGTGTGTGTACGTGTTGAGCGTACCGAGGGTTCGAATCCCTCTCTCTCCGCCACTTTTCTTGACTATCCTTACCTCAGTAAAGCTAAAAAATCCAAAAATATACTCAAATACTTTATTGCATGCCCTTTTTTAATCATTTAATATACATGTATACAATATAACTGAATACTAAGTAGGTAGGCATGTGGATAAGAACTTATAGTAAGATCTTTCAGGGCATACACCGTGAGAATATCTGGCGTATTTGGACGGATATTAATCATTGGCCAACTTGGCATGGTGATTTAGATTATTGCAAGCTTGATGGTCATTTTGAGGTTGGCAACCACTTTTTTTTAAAGCCCAGAGGCGTTAGGCCTGTTAAAATTATGTTAACAGAAATAAGTGAAGGCTATTATTTTACTGATTGTACTTCGTTTTTGGGTGCCAAAATGTATGATACCCATTCTATGGAAGAAACAGCTGATGGATTGAAATTAACAAACAAGTTGGTTGTGACCGGTCCATTAAAATGGTTATGGGTTAAGCTTGTTGCGCAAAATGTTGCAGATACGGTGCCTGAAGAAATGGAAAGCCTAGTAAAGCTTGCAAGAGGTGAGAATGTCTAATCTGCCATTTGGTTTTGATACACCTGAAGATAGCCCAGGTTTTTTACTTTGGCAAACAACCATGATATGGCAACGGCAAATCAAAAAAGCGCTTGAACTTCATAATGTCTCGCACGCACAATTTGTCATTATGGCAACACTCATGTGGTTTGCTGCTCATCAATACGATACAACCCAAATTTTGATAGTCAATCAAACTAAGCTCGATAAAATGACGGTATCAAAATCCCTTAAAAAATTAGTCAGCTTAGGTTTTGTAAACCGCATAGAACATGAAATTGATACTCGAGCAAAAAGTGTGACTCTCACCGATAAAGGCATCAAGATGGTACATATTCTTGTACCTATTGTCGAAGCAATTGATGCCAAGTTTTTTGGTACTGCTTCAAAGCCAGAGCAAAAACAACTCATCTCAATTCTATCCAAATTAATTAGGACACCCATAATAAGTTGACAATCAATTTAGCGCTGTTACGATAATGACAAGCTAAAGACATAAACAGGGAAGTTAAATGACCACGGCAAGATCTGCCCAAATTGATTATAGCGCCACAACTTATTACCACTTAATGAGTCGATGTGTGCGTCGTGCCTATTTATGTGGCCCCGATTTGGAAACAGGCAAAGACTATACCCATCGAAAACACTGGCTTG
>CAYSTH010000117.1:0-6806 GCA_964433995.1 uncultured Francisellaceae bacterium
TTGGACTGGCAGCGGTAGCAGGGTTATTTTATGGCTATGCTTATTATAAAACAAAACGTCTTGAAACCAGTATTTTTGTGCATTTGGCTTTAAATACGGTGCATTTTATTTTCTTTTCTTATCCTTACTCTGTGAGGATGATGGCGTAGGAAACTGACCATCTACATAAAACCAGTGATTTTGTTCTAATAAAAAATCACTGATTTCATGTAGTGTATGGGCTTTTCCACCTATTTTATATTTGGCCTTAAATTCAACTGTGCCGTGCTCTGTAGACGTCTGCTCTGAGTTTAATACCGTTAAACCTAGCCATTTTCTGGGATGTGCTTGATGCTCATGAATCAAATCAAGTTCAACAGGTCTTGTGCTAGCGTGCCAAGTATTGAGTACATAAGACTCAAGTAATAAAACATAAGCGCTATAACGAGAACGCATCAGTTTTTCTGGTGTGGGGGCAGCAATGGTCCCTAAGTGATAGATTTCGCAACAATCACCATAAACGAGATTTGTACCACAAGGGCAGGGCATATTGTTATCAGAGTGTGGCATATTCTATTTCTGTTTGTATGATGCTAGGTAAAATAGAGTGTGTATCCGCAATAAAAGCAGGGGGTTTTTCAGCGTGAAAATTTGTTTTGATAGCAATGTTTTCATTAGAAAATAAATTATCGTCTGACTTTAAAATATCTTGCATAGCAAGCATAGGTTGATTCACAGAAAAGTACATGACTTCTGTATCAGCACTTGATTGAGCTGCGAAAGATTTGAGTCCAAAGCCTTCATATTCTGGCATATTTCGAGCATATCCTACTGTTAACACATCACCACTTTCTTCAAGACCCAATACTAATGCAGTGTGCCCAGATTTACCGCTGGAAGATTGATGATCTGTTCCCGCTTCAAATTTACGGTTTACCCAAATCATGCCCGGTTGAATATCTTGAATAGGATTTTGTACAAAAACAGGGGTAATATAGTTCATGATTTTCGCATAATCACTTTGTAACCAGTTAGGATCCACATAACCGCGTTCTGCTTCGGGTTGTGCCATTCTAAATGTATAAAGCATATCAATGGTGCTAAATGAAACATCTGAATGAATGATTTTAGCCATCCAAGAAGAGCAATCTTCGGGCCCATGAAGCTTGCCACTATCACCATATCTATGTTCATCTCGTTGGCCGCCAAAGGCATAACCACTGTGTACAAAAGCTAAGCCTTGTGTTGTCTTATCGTCGGAGTAAAGATAACTAAAATCAGGCTCTACTGAGATGCTATTAGGAATAGGGGTAATATGAGCAATAGCAGCCTGATCTACCCAGGGTGTTTGGGTATTTTCTATGAGTATATCCTGCACATGGCTTTGCTCACCTAATAAGCCTAAATGCGTGATTAACATCGCGGCATTTAAATAAGTAAGATTACTATTGCCAAATAGGCTAGATGATTCACCCAAATGAACAATATAGTTTGCAGGCGTGTCGCTATTGATTAAACCAGGTATTTGACCGGTTAACAAATCAGAGAAGTATGCGTTGTTTGAAATAATCTCGCGAGCGCCATTTAAGATAAAATCCATTTTGGTGGTCGCTAAAGACCAGGTCAAATCAAACTCTCCTGGTTCGCCATAGTTTGCGACAGCGTTATTGAGTTTGTTTAGATAAATCAGATCTTTATCGATACGGTTGATGAGTGTTGTTTGAAAATGGTTTTGATCTAAAAAATATTGATTTTGAGACCATAATAATTGATTTTTTTTTGATAAATAAGTTTGGTCATCGATTATTTTATGTGTGTAGCTTTGTGTTTGTTTTAGAGCGAATTGGCACAAAGGAGAAACTTCATAAGCATAATGAAGTAACGCAATAGTTTGAGTGCTTTGGGGCATAGTACACCTGTGTTAATCGACTTACATAAGCATATAAAGATTGTTGCAAATATATCATAGCTTTTGCAGGTGATATACTTAAAGGCAATGAGTATGATTCAAGCTAGGATATAACATGAGATGGATGATAGGGATATTGTTTATAGTCATAGGCTGGTCAGCCTATTTTCCCTATGATTGGATGACGTGGATTTTAGAGGCTTTTCCTGTCTTTATCGCGTTTATTTTATTGAGTGTTACGTATAAACGATTTCAATTTACCTCCCTTATTTATAAATTAATATTTTTACATTGTGTTGTTTTGTTAGTAGGGGCACACTACAGTTATGCAGAAGTCCCTTTATTTAATGAGTTGAAAGATCAATTAGATTTATCTCGTAATTATTACGATAGAGTAGGACATTTTATGCAAGGCTTTGTGCCTGTTATGATTGGTCGAGAATTGATTATCAGAACCTCACCTTTACAATCAGGAAAATGGTTGTTTGCTTTGGTTCTGTTAGGCTGCTTAGGTATAAGTAGTTTATATGAGTTATTTGAATGGGGTGTGGCAGAAATTTTGAATCAGGGAGCAGAAGCTTTTTTAGGAACGCAGGGCGATGTTTGGGATACTCAAAAAGACATGTTTATGGCATTTATAGGGGCATTAGTTTCATTACTATTACTTTCTAAATATCATGATAAAGCAATCAATAATATTAAGGAGCATATATGACAACATATCAAATTGGTGTAGTGGTAGGAAGTTTAAGAAAAGAATCATTTAATCAGCAATTATCACATGCATTGGCTAAACTTGCGCCAGCAGATGTAACGTTTAAGCATATTTCTATTGGTGATTTGCCATTATACAATCAAGATCACGATGGTGCACCTTCAGAAGCCGTTAAAAAATTAAAAGCAGAAATCAGTGCATCACAAGGTATTTTGTTTATCACACCAGAATATAATCGTTCTATCCCTGGTGTATTAAAAAATGCACTCGATCATGGTTCACGTCCTTATGGGCAAAGTGCTTGGGCTGGTAAACCAGCGGGCGTGGTAGGGGTTTCTGTTGGGTTTACAGGCACCTCTTTAGCACAGCAACATCTTCGTAATATTTTGGCTTATTTAGACATGCCGACGTTAAATCAGCCAGAAGTTTTTCTTCAAATGAAAGAAGGTTTATTTGATGCAGCGGGCAATATTGGTCCCAACAGCATAAAATTTTTACAGGGCTGGATGGATAGCTATATTGCTTGGGTTAAAAAGCATGTGGGTTAGTTTTTTGTTTTTAAGTAACTTATTTAATATTTAAGTACGTAAAAAAAACCCTCGATTAACGAGGGTTTTATATGAGTTATTGTTTTTTCATCTGAATCGTTGCATTAGCAGGATATTTATGTATGCTGCCTGTGACAGCGTCTACGATAAAACCTGGCCAGAATAAAACGTTAATAAACGTTACGCCATTAATGGTTTGTGATATACCCATATTTTGCTGAACATAACCTGGTTTTTTGCAATCTACGCGCAAAGTGCCTTTTCCTTTATTCGCAATAATACTGCCAGGGTTAGAAGAAACGAGGTAAACCATGCCTTCACTATCTGTGATAGAGCATTTTACACCGCTGATAAGTTCATTGGTGTCAGCATCGACGACACGTAGTTGAACATTGTTAGTAGAACCTGTAAAAACAGTCGCACAGCCACTCAGAGCAAAAAGGGTTAAAAAAGCAACAACACGCTTCAACATAAAAACCTCAAATATGTGATTAAGTAAAATCAAGATAAACAACTTAGATGGTTAGTTATCTTGGAGCACTGTATGAACATATTTAGAAAGTGTCAAGACTAAGAGTTTGCATAACTATTTCTCATTCGTTCGTCAGGAAATCAGCTACGTTTATCAGGCTTCAGTAGCAACAGTATGTTTGTTAGTTAAAATATGTCAATCATATTAATTGTATCAGTTGTGCAGGAATAATCGTGAAATTACAACAAATGTTGCTTAATTTAACTAAAAACTTACGCGAAATAGTAAGCCAATATCCTGCACCTGAAAAACTCTCAGCAGAAGAACAAGTCACACTGGCATTGCGTTTTAAAGCAGTGTTACAGCACTACATATGGTTTCATAAAGACGTGAAACATCCAGAAATAACCAAATTTTATAGAAAGCTTTCTTTATATTTTCACCCAGATAAATTTGATAATGATATTAATCGAACTGAACCCAGTCTTTTACAAAAACAAGATGTCACAAAAATTGCCTCCTTTTTCAAAAAAGAAGACGATAATGTAGGTAAAGCAGTTTTTTTTAAGATTATCAGCGATGTTTATACTGGTGAATTTGATTCGAGTTTAGGTACGTTAGAACAGGCACTGGTTAAGCCAGTAGCAGCTCAGCCTAAAAAAACTGAAACATCTACAAAGCACGCAAATGCAAGCCATGCGAATAGCACTCGCTATGACGGTGCGAAACCTACTGAAAATTATTATGCTCACCAACAGCATTATCGCCCTAGACCACATTATTCTTACTATCAAAGACAACACTACTCATACCCAAAACAGCAACCTCAGAATGAAAGACAATATCACTGGGATTGGAGGCAAGAGCAACATCAATACAAACCTAGAGAATACACACCAGCAGAATTATTTGCATTCTTAGAAAAACAGTTAACCTCTTTAAAAAATATTGATATCGATCTTTATATTGAAAAATTAACGTTAGAAGTTATTTTTAATCATTTTATTCAAGAAAGAAAATATGACTGTTTAGAAAGTTTATTGCAATATTTATCTATCAGAAAAAGATTAGAAACGAATCACATGAATGCTTTGCTTGATTATGCTATACAGTATAAAAACATTGATTTAGCTAAGTTAGCTATTCATTATGGTGCCAACACAGTAGAAAGTATTTATCAAGATGCCTTAAAAAAATACGATGATGATATATTATATATTCTTTTTGAAGCATTACCCGATAATCATGTGTTAAAAAATGGCAAAATGACTTTTGATACTTACAATGAGTATGATTTTTATTACATAAATAAAATGTGTTCAGAATGGTTAATTAGTCCATATACTTATGCAACATTAACACTTGAGCAAAAAAAATTATTAAGCAGTGCACAAATATATGATTACATTTCTAAAAACAAAATATCAGTTCTAAAAATATTAAAGCTTAATGCCGACGAATTACAATTAATGCAGTATCCAGGATTTGATAAATTTTTTAAAAAAATAGGTGATTTTGATAAAGCTTTAGATGCCCTGAAAAGAAAACGTGCAGTTTTGAGCCAACCGGTTATTCACGAGCTTGCATACAGAGGTATTCAATATCGCTACCCATATCAATATGGACATTATTATAGTGGATTCATACCAATGGATTTAGACGTATTATTATCATTAAAAGAATGCCATATCGAAAACTTAAATAATCCACAGGTTATTAGTTTAATAAAATCAGATATCATTGGTTTTAATGAAGGTATTTACTTCAATGAAAGACAAAGAGACTTATTAAAACACGGTTGGCTTCGTCAAGAAATGTATAATACCACTAGATATCCCTTAGATATTTTGAATTATGTTTATCATCTTAAAGATGAAGAGATTAATTTGATCTCAGCATATTGTCATGTTTTCCCTTTTTTTGGTTTAAAAGATTATTTAAAACTGTCGGAAGCGGACAAGCTAAAGCTAGAGAATTTTAGACCTATTTTAAATAAATACTCCTGCACAACCAAGCTCAGTAATGGTTATGCTTTTTCTGGTTTGAATTTCCCCAGTATTTTAAAACTGTCATCTGATATGATAACAAAATTAGCCTATCCTCATTCCCATGAATTATATGTCAATCAAGGTGAAATGGGACTATATCTTTTAGAAAACTTCCCTATTCGTTTTTTTGAAGAAAATAAAAATGCAAAATTAGAAGAATTGTTTAATCAAGCACTGTTTTATGCTAGTCAAAACAATATGCCAAAATTTATTGATTTGTATACCCAACATCATCGCAATTCAGAACATGAGTCGTTATTGAATGCATTATTCAGAACGTCTAAAAATTCTCTGAATTTATATACGCTAAAAAATCATCAAGAACAAACACTTGAAGAGGTGGCAACGGAAAGTAAGGCAAGTAATGCGGTGAAAAGCCTAAAAGGACATACTTATTATTTTGATTTTATGTATCAAAGTGCATGCCACACTAGCACATATGTAAAAGAAACGGCCAAAGCTTTTGCGAGTCGTTTGATGGTAGCGATTTCACCGTAATAGACCCCCTATTAAAGCATATCTTTATACATAAGTATCTACTCTAAAGCTGTCATGCCAGCGAAGGCTGGCATCCAGGCCTATATAATTTCTTGATAAAGATCCTTCCAATCATGATTATTTTCTTCAATTAGCTTCAATTTTCGTAGCCTTTTCCATGCTTGAATATTTTTTCTCGTTTAATGGCTTCCATCACATTTCCATGTTGTTCAAAGTAAACAAGTTGATTAACCTTGTACTTAGAATTAAAACTTGGTGTCGTTCCAGATTTATGCTGCCATATTCTTTGCACGAGTTCAAAAGTCATTCCAGTATAAAAAGTACCATTTTTATGGCTGGCCAAAATGTAAACATAATAATCTTTCATTGTTTTTTATGATTTTTTTCTTTAAAAAAATATTATATTTAAGATACGTACTGGATGCCAGCCTTCGCTGGCATGACAACTTTTAAATACATACTTATGTATAAAGGTATGCCTATTAAAGGGGGCTGCGAGTATCTGGCCTATTTTTTAGTGTTAACCGCAGATTTTAATGAAGGTGAAATAGAGGGATTTTCTCCATTCAATTCTTTTTCATTATTATCGGGGTTTGTAGGCTCTGCAGAGAAGGAGGCTTTATTTTTCTGTAGAGGA
>CAYSTH010000118.1:0-6627 GCA_964433995.1 uncultured Francisellaceae bacterium
TTTTGAAGAATGATTATTGACGGCATATACTGGCGCCCAACCTATATGGGGTAATCGTTCATTTACTGGCAATCTCACAACATTAAATGGGAAAAAATTTAAACCACTGTGATAACCTAATTCAGAGCTTGAATGCATTAATAATTGAAAACCTAAACAAATACCCAAAACTGGTTTTTGTTTATCAAAAATAGATTGTAATACAGGTAAAAGGTTATATTCTTCGATTCGCCGCTTACCTTCTCCAAATGCTCCCACACCTGGAAAAATAACACCGTCCGCTAATTCTATTTCTTTTTGATCTCGTGTTAAAATCGCATCATACCCTAAATACTCAAAGGCATTCTGAATGCTGCGTACATTTCCGATACCATAATCGATTATGGCAAGCATATTTATATTCTTATTCCTATATTAAAAATATCATCGATACGAACGTTTCATGACAAAATCAAATACGCTAATTCTTTTGAAATAATTGATATGTATTTTTTAAGCCATCTTTTATGTTTACTTTTGGAATCCATCCTAACTTAGATGCTTTATCTATGTTTAATACTTTTTTAGGAGTTCCATCTGGCTTATCTCGATCAAAAACTAATTTTCCTTCAAAACCTACCACATTTCTGATGAGCTCTGCTAAATCTAAAATCGTTAGATCTTCACCCGTGCCCACATTAATTAAGTCAGGAACTGCAGGAGTGTTAATAATACTTAAACAAGCTTCTGCTAAATCATCCACATATAAAAATTCTCTTTTAGGTTTCCCTGTTCCCCAAATCACGACTTCTTTATCACCACGAACTTTGGCTTCGTGCATTTTTCGAATTAAAGCGGGGATCACATGAGAATTTTCTAAATTGTAATTATCTCCAGGGCCATATAAATTGGTTGGCATAACAGAAATAAACTGTGTGCCATATTGCCTATTATATGATCGACACATTTCTATGCCTGCAATTTTAGCAAGTGCATAAGGGCTATTTGTTGATTCTAATGGACCTGTTAAGAGGTATTCTTCTTTAATAGGTTGAGGGCAATCTCTAGGATAAATACAAGAAGAACCTAAAAACAATAATTTTTTTACTTTTGAAACATATGCTTCGTGAATGACATTGGTTTGAATCAGCAAATTTTCACGAATAAAATCAGCAGGGTATGTGTCATTTGCGTAAATACCCCCTACTTTGGCAGCTGCCAAAAAAACAAAATCTGGTTTTTCTTGTTGAAAAAACTCATGAACTGCTTTTTGATTGGTTAAATCTAATTCTTGATGTGTGCGGGTGATAATATTTTGAAAACCGTTATTTTCTAAACAACGAACAAGGCTAGAGCCTACTAACCCTCTATGACCCGCTACATAAATTTTATCTCTATCCCTGATCACTGCTACAATGCCTTAGTATTTTTTGTTTAGTATCTAAACTTTTTATTAGCTAATGATATTTTCTATCAAGATTTTATCGGATTTCAAGCTAAATACAACTTAAGTTGCAAGCTTATCTATTTTAAAATTGAAAATATATAAATGCCTCTGGGTTTGTTTGTGCAAACAGCACAATCGTTACTATTGCAGCATAAATAGAGCAATATTTCACAAACAAGTTACTTTCCATAAATTTTTGATAAACATTCCATTTAGCTGTTAACCATTCAAAAACTAACCAACCTATTATTAGCATCCATAGCTTACGTTGAATATCAGAAACAGAAACATAAGCCAAAGGGTTTATTAACCACTGACCAAAAAGCTGCATCCTATAAAAGGATTCACTTATGGTTTCTGTTCTAAAAGGAATCCAAGCTATACAAACAAGATTAAATACTAAAAAGATACGAATAGGTTTAGGAATAAAATTAATAAGTGAAGCTGATAAACTAAAATTTTTCACTATTTTTTCTATAACAAGATAACATCCATGTAAAAAACCCCATAATACAAATGTCAGATTTGCACCATGCCAAATGCCTCCCAAGAGCATGGTAAGCATTAAGTTTCTATACATTTTTATTTTGCCATGACGATTGCCGCCTAAACTGACATATAAATAGTCACGAAGCCATGTAGATAAAGAAATATGCCATCGGTGCCAAAATTCTGTAATACTTTGCGCAATATAAGGTCTATCAAAATTTTTAACTAATTCAAAATCGAATAACTTTGCCACACCAATAGCAATCGATGTATAACCGGCAAAATCAAAATATATTTGAAAGGCAAATAAATATGTTCCTTGTGCAACATTAAATGGGTTAAGCTCTATATTTTCGCCATAAAAATGATAATCAAGAGTTGGTCCAATATTATCGGCTAATACCATTTTCATAATATAGCCACAGGCTATATACCAAAAAGCAGATACCCACTGCTCTGTTTTAAAATATTTTTTTTCTTGAAATTGATGTAATAAATGCTGTGCACGCGCGATTGGCCCTGCAACTAATTGTGGGAAAAACATCACATATGCCGAATAAGGAATAAAATTTCGCTCTGCTGTGATTTGCTTCCGATAAACATCAATCACATAGCTCATAGCATGAAAGGTGTAAAATGAAATAGCAAATGGCAACATAAGGTTACTTTCTTTAAGCTGAATACCACTTAATTCATAAATTATATTTACAAAGAAGTTAAAGTACTTAAATACAAATAATATGCCTAAATTTAGTGACAAACTAAAAATGAGATATAATTTTCTTAATTTTTGAGTATCTGCTTCTTCTATTTTTATAGCAAAGTAATAATCGATTGCCATTGTAAAAATAAGAAGAAATAGATAAGGCACACTCCAATATCCATAGAAGAAATAACTTGCAGCCAAAAGAAAGGGTGTACGCCATTTATCTTTCAGGGTATAAAAACCGAGTAAAACAACTAAAAGAAAAATAATAAAATCAAGTGACACAAAATTCATACATTGACATCTCTGTCATTTAAATAAATATAATGTTTGAAATCTTTAATAAAATCTGCTGTAAAGGCTTCTGCACCTAATCTATTTAAATGACCTGTATCACTCCACCATGAATCCTTTTTGGCAATCACCGAGTCATTATCTAAATATACAAATGAGGGTATAGATTCTTTTTTGCCTAGTGATGAAATAACTTTTTTTACCCTATTATTTAAATCATTTGTTGCATACAACCAATGCATAGGTGTTACCACAAGAATAGGTTTTGCCCCATGTTTTTTCACCATTTCTATCATATGATGATAGGTTTCTATTGCGAATTCTGATGGTGATAATTCTTTCTTCGTCGCATCAAGAATATTTTGATATTTTTTTTTGTCAGTTAATTCTTTTATTAAATTTTGATCACTTTCTCTAGGTTCATACCCATCTTGCATAACCATACTACGCTTCGTAATTTTTCTTAGATTTGATCGAATTAATTCATCTCCTTTGCCCATAAAGTTGAATAACCCCATTTTATATATAGGATGATTAAAATCATAACGCTCCATAAAATATGCTTTATCTTGTGCTTTTAATTTTGAAAACCAAGGAATAGATTTGGTTAAATCTTCACGAGCTGTGTCTAAAGTTTCTTCTAAATTATTCGGATCAACTACGATGAGTACATATTTTGGTTTTTGATAGGTAAGTGCTGTATTTAAGGTAAACTCCATGTTACCTATACCAATTGCTGCTTTTCCGGCATTAAAAGTGTTTAAATGCACTGCATTTTGAATAATATTTGAATCAAAATGAAGAGCAGCTCTACAACCACCTACTATTAATATTTCAGCTTTGTCTGCATGAGTGACACGATTAAAGACTTCGGAATGCCAATAGGGAGAAACCGCTATGCTTGTTCCCCAATAATAAATAAAACGATCTATACAAAAAATACCTAATAAGAAAATAAGAGATAAAATAATCAGACGAGAAAAACGAATTGATTTTTCAACTCTAAACACTTACTTTCAAGCCTCATAAAACATAAGGACGGTCACAGTATGTTATTCATGATACGCAAACGTTTTATACCCCTCTTGGGTACACAACTCATCACGTTTAGCTAAAATTAAATCTTCTTTCATCATCTCTTGCACTAAAGATTCAAAGCTAATTTTAGGCTCCCAGCCTAGTTTTTCTTTAGCCTTAGATGCATCACCCAATAAAGTTTCTACTTCAGTGGGTCTAAAATATCTTGGGTCAACTGCAACTAAACAAACACCCGTTTTTTTATCTATGCCTTTTTCAGCAATGCCTTCTCCTTGCCAAATGATCTCGATACCCACTTCTTTAGCAGCAATCGTTACAAATTCGCGCACTGAATATTGCACGCCTGTAGCAATCACAAAATCATCTGCCGTTTGTTGTTGAAGCATGAGCCATTGCATTTCGATGTAATCTTTAGCATGACCCCAGTCGCGTTTTGAATCTAAGTTGCCCAAATATAAACAGTCTTGTAAACCTAATTTGATTCGAGCTAATGCTCTGGTAATTTTACGCGTGACAAAGGTTTCACCACGTAAAGGTGATTCATGATTAAATAAAATACCGTTACAAGCGTAAATACCATAAGCTTCGCGGTAATTAATGGTCACCCAATAAGCATATAACTTAGCGCAAGCATAAGGCGAACGTGGGTAAAACGGCGTAGTTTCTTTTTGAGGAATTTCTTGCACTAAGCCATATAATTCAGAAGTAGAAGCTTGGTAATAACGCGTTTTTTTCTCAAGCCCTAAAATACGAATGGCTTCTAATATTCTAAGTGCACCCAAAGCATCAGTATTCGCAGTATATTCTGGCTCTTCGAAAGAAACGGCTACATGGCTTTGCGCTGCTAAATTATAAATTTCATCAGGTTGAACTTCTTGAATTACCCTAATCAAACTCATCGAGTCGGTTAAATCACCATGGTGTAAAATAAATTTACGATTTTTAGTATGCGGATCTTGATATAAGTGATCGATTCTGTCGGTATTAAATAAAGAAGTTCGGCGTTTGATGCCGTGAACCTCGTACCCTTTGTTTAATAAAAACTCAGCAAGGTAAGCACCATCTTGTCCAGTAATCCCTGTGATGATGGCTTTTTTAGCATTCGAACTCATCATATAGCAACATCCTATTATTATAGAATGTGATTCTATCGAATCTACGCGTAAATACAACTAATATAGGGAGCTAATAAAAATTGAAGTTATCTTCTTATTTAAAAGCTATCTAGAAAACTTTTTCTTTAATTCGCTGTTCAGCTAAAATGGGGGTAATCTTTATAACTTGTAAAGCAATACACAAAATACACCCTTTCATCTCTATAGTTAATTAGATCTTTTTACTTTATAACGGGTCGCTTTTCCTTGTCCTAATCGATCTAACTGTTTTAAATCCACCAGCTTTTTAATAATAGATTCCACTGTACGCTCAGGAAACCCAAGCGCATTCACGGCATCTCTTCTACTAAATTCAGCTCCCCTTTCATTTGCCCAGTTCCATAAAAATAACTGCTTTTCTGAAAGAAGATACTCGATATTATCACCTTCAATGATTTTAAGTGCCTGACTACTTTGAGACTTAAGAACATTTAAGAAAAACTGAAGCCAAGGTACAATATTTTCACTCTCTGTTTTCCATGTGTTTTGTGTTTTATTAAGCGCAAAATAATAATCAATTTTATTTGCTTCAATAATGCGTTCATGAGAAACAATTTGTGTAAAAAGATATCCTTGTTGTAACAACATAAGATTAGAGAGCAGTCTACTTGTTCTACCATTTCCATCTTGAAATGGATGAATAGCCAAATATTCAAAAATAAAATTAGCAATTAGAATAAGTGGATGTTTTGCTTTAGTAGTAGTAGCCCAAAAGTACCATTCAATAAGTTCCTGCATCTCCTTTTTAACTAAAAAGGGAGGAGTTGGATCAAATATAACACCTACAACATTACCAAACCCATTTTTTGCCTCTACGCGATTAGAACTGAACTTATAAGGCCCTTTGTGCCTCGCATCTTTTTTGCGATGAATCAACATATCGTGATGCAATTGAAGAATGGATGACTCATTAATCGGGATGTGATTATAGTTATTAAAAACTAATTCAAGGCATTCTAAATATCCCGCTATCTCTTCTTCATCTCGCGTTTTGAATTTTTTAACACGCAAATTTTTATATAAATTTTCAACTTCTGAATCTGTAAGTCGATTTCCTTCAATACGGTTAGAAGCGCCTGTAGAAGTGACAATGACAGATCGAGTTAAACGCTCTATTGTTTGAGGCAGTAATTGCCTGGTTATTTGCCAACTATTTTTAACACCATCAATTTCAGAGAGAATCTGGTAAATAGCCTCAACAACTGAAGGATCTAAATTAAGCCGTTTATGTACACGGAAATTTTGCCAGTCCATTATATTACCTCACATTAACCATATGTGAGATTATGTGAGTAAAATCAAGAAATCATACCTCACATCCTAAATAGGTGAGTTAATGTGAGATCATGTGAGATTGATCTGACCCCGACTTTCCGGACACCTTGTTAAGATAGTACAATCTGTCTTAGAGGTGTTAAATGACTCAGAAAAAATCAAACCATACTGCTCTGTTCCTCGTAAACAGCGTGGCAAATTCAGCCCCCAATTTAAGCAGCAAGCTGTAGAAAGAGCAAAAGTCG
>CAYSTH010000119.1:0-6583 GCA_964433995.1 uncultured Francisellaceae bacterium
CCATAGATGAAATATGATCTTGATTTTTTTCGTTTTTATATTTATCGTGTAAAAGTTTTACAGATTGAGAGCCAATTAAAACAGCTATATCATCGTCTTGTAATTTAAGCCGTGATTTTAATGCATCCCCAGTTTGTAAAGTTAGAGTTCTAAGACCTAGTGCCACACTAAAACGACAACCTATTTTTTCAGATGCTAACCCATACATAATGCGGCCATTAGCAAACGTTTTTCCACATCCAGTGGAAGCCATATTGATACCAAAAAATCCTTGTTTAACTGAGCGTACTTGTATATTTCGAGCTAGATCATAGGCTTTATCTTGCCAACGAAATTTATCGATTTTCGAACGTTTTTTAAACTCTTTGTGATGAGATATTGAGGGCAAAGATAGGCGTAGTTTCGGAAGTGTTTTAGCTAAGATAACAGCATTATGTCCAACTCCAATATTATGTTCATCTAATTTTTGTTTAAGTGTTTTACTTTTTCTGTCTGTATTAGCATAAGCCTTATATTTTTTATCTTGCCACTTTAAGGTTGGTTCAACTGAAGAATAATAGTGATCTGCCAGCATCATTGTTAAACGTGACAAATGCAATGAAAATCTATCTGCAAACCAGTTGGTAGACATTAATTGGTGCCTAGATAATGCTCTAATTGCTATTCTATTTGCTTTTTTACGCCATAATTGACTACGTATAGGTGTACCACTTGGGAATGACCAAACGGCTTGAATCTGTTTTTCACTCCAATCTTGATTTATCGACTGAATAGAGTTCCATGAAGGATCTAAACGTCGTCCTGTCATCCACTCATCTATATGTTCAAGTCTAGGTTCAGGTGTGTTACTATTTTTTCCTTCTTGATACATTAATAGGCGGTGATGCGAAACAATAACCCAAGCTATTGCTTGAGCTAAATTTGACATATTAACAAAAGGATTTTTACTTTTTTTGAAGGGTTCATCTTTTATCAGTTTTTCAAAAACCCTGTCTTCATCACTTTCATGAACATTTTTAAGATTTTCTAACCATACAGCATCAGGGCGCGCATCAACAAAAGCCTCGAATAATCTTAACGAAACCCATTCATGACGATATGGTTCAAATAAAATACCTTTAGTATTCTTTAACTTGTCCTGAAATAACTTGTTTGCTTTTCCAAAATCATGAAAAAGTCCTGAAATCCCTGAAATAATTGCAATATCTTCTACGGTATTCCATGTATTTTCATCTTTTGTTCTTAAAATATCTCTAGTTGTTATATTTGTAGGAACTGAACCATCCAAGTTGAATTTACTGATATTACCAACAATCCATAACAATTCAGTTCTATTTTTTCCTTTTATCCAATAACAAGCCACAGCTGTGTTTCTTTTAGCTGTTTTACGAAGTAAGGTTCTCAGGGTATTCAGACCTTCTAAAGTCATGGAAGTTTGCCAAGTTGTGTCACCTTTTCGCTCTGAAAATTGATCCAAAATCCTTCTTGTTTCGACTAATGCTCTTTTATTACATTGCGAAATGAGTAATATATTCATAATTTAAAAATATCTATTGTTTCTTTTATAGAATTTATCATGACATCCAATGCTTCTGCTTTATTAAAAGTTTCTAAACACCTTAATCTAAACTCTTGATCTTCTTCTCCCGCCATTGCAGACATAAATGCATTCGGTAGAATAAGTGCATCTTTAATTAAATCTGCAATATCAAAAACTAGCCCGCCTCTTCTTGTTTTGCCATGCAAAATTGATAAGCCGTGAGGTAAACCTAATACCCATGCTGCTGTCGCACCTAATCCGTAGGCTAAATAATTTCCATAGTCTAAATATTTGTTCGCAACATCGATGCCCAATCCACTTTTAGCTCGAGTAAAATCTCCGTAGTTAACGCCTTGAGCACACATTTTATAAAGGGATTTTGTTAAAACAGCCTCCAAAACTAAAATATCATTGCTAGAAGAACATTTCTCTAGTTTTTTTATCATGTCATCCAATAAAGAAGCTAATTTTTCTTCGCTTATATTAAAAACGTCTTGTCTTTTTAAAGTTCCACCTAACCAATGCTTTTGTATTTGCTTTGCTCTAATTTTCTGGAATTTTTTTGCTGCTTGTAATCGATTATTATCATCAATCCAAATTTTTAACCACGCCTGTAAATATTCGGTGGGTCGATACTCACTTTGAGGAGAAAACCATGAAATACTTATTTCTGCTTCATTTGCGGTATACAATGGAGTGCCTCCTCCTCCACAAAACCCAACTAAAACACCAGCTTTTGCAAGTTCTCTCATTGCTGCTTGAGAAACTGAAGTCCCCGTTCCTAAAAGAATAGCTGTGGTATTTGCAATTGGGATATTCCAATAAAGAGACTGTTTTCCTTGTTCAGTAACGTATTCTACTCGACCACCATTCAGTAATACGCGACAATGTTCTAAATAATAAAGATTTGCTCGCTTAGAATGTAAAATACTTTTTAATTCACTAGGTTTGAAGTTTTCCATAAGATATAGATTAGCAAATTAATAGATATAGAACAAAGCTGTAAAACTAGACAGTTACTTATGAAAGAAATGAAGTCAAGAAATGGGGTTAGACTTGTATTATTGCATTAATTAAAAAAATGACAACAAAAAATTAATCTGTAGGTTATGACTATTGGTAATACAATTAAGCACTTTTCTTCTAATAAACTGGATCCCACATATTTGAATCTCTAGGGTGCACAAGCGCACACCAAGAGATTCTAAATTCTGAAAAAACGGAAAAAAGAATTTTTTACGTTTGCAATACGATGTTCATTATTTATAAAATAATTTTAAATCAAACATGTTGTAGTAAAAAAACCAACCCCTTTTATGGCTATCAAACCGATAAATACTGCTGTTGCTGTCATTTTTATATTTTGCAAAGCAACTAAAGCATAAAGTCCTATTGCTAATGAAATAGCCCCAAATAAATAACTCAATGTTGTAACCATGTTTGTTGCTTCTTCTGTTAAAATTCTAAGTTCTGCAACTCGATTAACCTCTGACAAAGCAAATATTTTAGAGGTATAAAAACAGATAACACACGTTGTGAAAAAAAAAGATATAGCTATAAGCATTTTATGGTTTATTAAATTTTTAATCATATTTATTCCCTTTTTATATTAAAAAAATAACTCGCAAATTTAAATGTACAAAAAAATTATCTTAGAATGAAAATAACAAATCAAGGTTTTTTACATTTTTCTTAGTTTATTTTGGTTGCGTTTTATAATTAAAATCATTATTTGTTCTTTTTTCTAGAATAAAAAATTTAACTCTAAAAAATTTTAGTAAAAACATAGATTATCCTCCATTATTCATGGAAATAGTCTGATATAATAATATGAAAAAATTCTTAATTATTCATAAAAGAATAATATGAACTGGATCCCACATATTTGAATCTCTAAGGTGCGCAAGCGCACCAAGAGATTCTAAATTCTGGGATGACAGGAAAAGGTTTAGTTGAGCTCTTGTGGGTGAAACTGACGGAATGTAGGGAATTTAAAGGCAACATAAGATGGTGGGCACACTTCGTTTTGCCCACCCTACATTACAAGAGCTTTTGGCTTGCACAAGCCTGACCTTGTTATAATGTTAAATTTTATTTAAGTTTTATAGATAGAGACTTTTCAGCCTTGAGCATGGCTTCGTTCTTTCCTCTGGTGACTGAACGAGTAATATAGCGGGGTGTAAATTTAGCTTTGGGAGTGTGAGTGTTGTCGGCATTATCTGTCTTATCCGCTAATAGATTATAAATGGTATTGTCTGGTTCATAATAGGCGTGCATGGCAGCAGTATAGCCTGTGTAATCTTTAAGGTTTTTATCTGCGCCGGCCTTAATTAACATATTAATAACGTCGGGGTGTTTTTGTTGTGTCGCTAAAATCAAAGGGGTTTCTTGGTCGGCGTTTGTGGCATTTACATCTGCGCCGGCTTCAATTAACTTTTCTACATTGGCAGAAAAGCCCAATCGAGAATAGATTAAAATAGCGTTATCTTTTTCTTTTTGTGTACGATCTTTCAGAAGGCAATTAAGATTTAATAAGGTTGAATCCATTTTTTACTCCAATATTATAATAGCTTGAGTGATGCCGCTATTTGGGTGAGTGCATAAATAAGTTGTTGCATTTGATTTTTAGCCAGCTTACACAATATAAATTTTAAGTCAATCATTTAAGCCTAATCATTTGATTTTATTCAGTGTAAATTCAAGCATTTAGCCCTAAAAAGCCGTTTTTGGAGATGTAATTTAACGTGGAAATGTAGAGGTAATTTGTTTTAAGGTAATGGTTGTGCCACCATGTAGAATAAATCGAGAACAAAAATAACATGAAAAAAATTTTTTTATTATTGGGGTTAATGGTGAGCTTACATTGTCATGCAGAAGAAAAAATTGTATTAATCGCCGATCCTTCTGTACTGGCCATTCCTATTCAAGAAAACAACGAACCTTTGGTTGATCTGGTTAAACAAAAAGAAATTGTCTATGGTCCATCGCCGATTGTGCCTGATAATAAAGATTATACTAAAATGCGTAAAACGGTTTACGATAAATTATTGAAAGCACAAACTACTTTGCCAAATGGACTAAAGTTTTGTTTATATGAAGGTACGCGTAGTCTGAAATTACAACAAAGCATTTTTCAAGCGCGTTATGATCTATTACACAAAGCTAGCCCACATAAATCTTACGAAGAATTATTTACAGAATCGACTAAATTTGTTTCGCCTGTGATAAATATAGATGGCTCTCAAAATATTCCACCTCATTCTACTGGTGGTGCTATCGATGTATACCTTATCGATAAAGAAGGCAAAGTCGTCGATATGGGGATTCACTTAGACGATACTTATCAAGATATAACAGGCGTGTATTGTAAAACCGATTCAGAAGTGATTTCTGATAAAGCTAAAGATTACCGTAAAACAATGAACAAAGCCTTACAAGACGTCGGTTTTGTGAATTATCCTACAGAGTACTGGCATTGGTCTTATGGAGATCGATATTGGGCTTATCAAACCAAGCAAAAATTTGCGTTTTATGGTCCAGCATTGAAATAACTATTGCTTGAAATGGTTTAAATTTATGCTAAATAATTTAAACCACAATTTGAGATCATGACCTGTACAATTTTCGACCTCTCTAAGACATGCAAGCACGCCACGAGATTCTAAATTCTGGGATGATAGGAAAATAGTTTTTTATGTTACTTAATTTTAAGTACAACTTTCCCGTGGCAACGCCCTGTTTGAACCAAATTTAATGCTGCTTTCACGTCTGTTAATGGAAAAAATTTTTCAATTGTTGTGCGAAGAACATTATCATTGATTAATTGTGTAATAGATTCTAATTGTTGACCATTCGGGCTAACCATTATTGAGAGTGTTTCAATGCCTTTTTCTTGCGCTTTTACAACAATTGCAGCATCATGCGGCCCTAAAAAAGAAAAGATTTTACCGCCCTTGTTCATAACGCTAAGTGAGCGTAGCGCAGTATCTTTATCTCCAACAAGGTTCAATGTCACATCAACATTTTGAAGTTTATCTTCAAATTTTTCTTTTTTATAATCAATAAAGGTATCAGCGCCTAACGAGGTTAATAGCTTGCTACTTGTACTAGAGCCTACTGCAATTACTTTAGCGCCTTTCCATTTTGCCAACTGCACAGCAAATTGACCGACACCACCCGCTGCTGCATGAATAAGAACTGTTTGATTTTTTTGTAGATTAGCCATTTCAAAAGCTTGCCATGCTGTTAATGCAACTAATGGCGTTGCCGCTGCTTGAATATGATTATAATGAGTGGGTTTTAGGCAAATTTGAGAACTAGGCGCTGTGACATATTCTGCAAAGGTGCCTGCTGGCTCAAAGAATCGAATTAAGCCATAGACCTCATCTCCCAGTTTAAATTTAGAGACGCTTTTTCCCAGAGAGATGATTTTGCCTGAAAAATCCCACCCCATAGGGAAAGGAAAAAAATTGGGAGAACTCTCTGGAAAATATCCTTCGCGGACTTTCCAATCAATAGGATTGACGCCAGCAGCGTGTACTTCGACTAATACATCGTTCTCATCTTGGATAGTGGGCATTTCTTTGTCTTCGATTTTGACAACATCGACATTTCCAAATTCACGGATACAGACGGCTTTCATGATAGCACTCCAACATATTCATTTTGATCTAGATATATTTTAAGTTCGGCGTACATTAAACAGGCATGAAAAAAATAACGCAACTAACATGCTACGTCGACTATATCTGTTATTTATGAACGTAGGGTAGATTCTAAATTTTGGAATGACAGGAAAATTTTTCTTTATGTTTTTGATTGGATTAGTTGAAATTGACAGAAAAGAAAAAAAGGATAATAATTACCCTATATGATTATAAATAGGGTAATTATTATCCAAATGAAGAAATCGTCTCAAAAAGCAATTACACGAATCAAAAAAATGGGTGGTACTATACGTACCTCTGACGTAATAAAGCCGTTTAAGACAAAGGTAAAAGTCAAAGAGCCTGAATATAGAATACATCCTAGAACTCTATATGA
>CAYSTH010000120.1:0-6476 GCA_964433995.1 uncultured Francisellaceae bacterium
TATTAAATCGACGGCTTTTTTACTTCAGGCTGACACAGTTCAGTGAACACTCTCCTCAAATTTTGTGATGATTAATTAATTGATATTGAGGAATGCCATTTTTTTGTTCTAAAATTGCAATATCATAAAAAAGCTCTGCTGGTGGTATAATTAATTTTGCTTTTGCGAAATACTCTTTCCACAAAAAACTAGCTTCCCCATTTGTAAAAGAATCTAAATTTTTCAATATTTCATGTTGATTTAGACGTTTGCCGTTGACTTCATCATAAACATCATCAAACAAACCTTGAACAACACTTTTAAGACTATGTTTATGGTTAGATTCACGTTTAATTATCATATCAATCTTGGCGGCAAATATATGTCCTTTAATATAAGGAATAGTTGAGTATTCTGGGTTTTTCCAATAATTTTTACATATCTTTTCAAAGCTATCTTTATGAGCTTTTTCGCTATAATGATGTTTTAAGTATTTATTAAATATTTTAATGTACTCTTTTTTTTCTAAAATATCATTTTCTACAGATATCAAAAAACCTAAATAATCAGTAAACCCTTCAAAAAACCAATTTAACTGTAAATAATTGTCATCACTTGCTTTTAATATTCGCCCTATCCAATAATGAAGATTTTCATGAGAAAAAAGCCTAATATAATTATTTTCATCAAAAGAAAAAGAATTGTTTTGATAAAAAACTTGTGAATTAAATAAATGTGTCGCTTGACCTTTATCTCCTAATTGACTTGGAATTGACAGCCATGCGCTTAAATAAGCATCTGGCAACTTAACTTTAAAGTTACTATTTTGAGCAATTATTATATCTTGCATTATTTTATATAATGCACTTCCACTTAAACTTTTGGGATATAAAGCAACTGTATAATGAGCAATTTTACTATCACTTATATTATTAGTTATATCTAGTAATTTGATCTCTCCTCCAATGAAAAGAGCATTTTTTAGCAAATTATTACTTGCTTTAAATTTTTGAAGTACTTGATTTGTCCCAAAACTGTTTGCCACTACATGGCTTGGTAAAGCTTTGTTCCATTTTATCGTAACATTTATTTCTTTGTTAGATTCTTGAATAGGTAAAATAAATGCTGTATGTCCAATTAAACAAAAAACATCTGAGAATATTTTTGGCTTAAACCAATGATCATTACTATGAGAGATCTTATAAGAATAGCTGCTAGACTTAGCCTGATTTGTTAATAGATACCATTTCTTATTTTTGTAAATAATATTTTCACTTAAATCAAAAAAGTTTTTCTCTAACTCTGTTGCATCTGCCCATTCATCGGGCATATCTAACTGTATTTCTTTTTTAGAAATTGAAGGTATGGTTATATTAAAGGCAATATAATTATTGCTTCCTATTACATGATGAGCAGATATATCAATATTGCTAACTTCTGCAAAAGCGACATAATGACAGCAAAAAATTATAACAAAAAATACACGCCAAAATCTTATATTAATATATCTTTTCATAATTCATTAAGACAATAAAACTTCATTCATTTGATTTAATGAAAATCCATGTTTTAATAAATATTCTGTTACATGTCTATAAAAAATCTTAAGCTCTTCACAAAAAAATGATTTGTTATTGAACCCATTCTGACTCGAGTACCGTGTCACAATAGGCCCTCCAGAACAAATATTTTTCCAAATACAACTGTGACAATCTTCTGGGATATGCTCTAAGCTATTATGAACAAAAGCAATATTCTTCTTTTTTAATAGTTCGCTATAACATGTATCATAAATGCTACCATTGTCTTTCATTAAATCGGATGAACATGAGCGTATTTCATCTACGGGTCCTAATTGACCGTCAGATGAAACCGTTATAATTGGATAGCTATTATCAGCAGGCCCAAATCCATAAATTTGAGATGGCTTCTTAAAAAACATGCCTAATATAGATTTGAAATATCTTATCTGTATATTAGGGTTGTCATCCTTTACCCATGCATCGAATAAATCAATCAATAACTCTCCCAACCAAAGATTCTCTGAATTTAATGGATGATGATAGTTCGCATCTGGTATAAGAAAATCAATTGCCTCTGTTTTTAAATCTTTAGAGAGACATGTATATATACTATTACCTTCCATTCCTGGCTGAAGAACACACAAAACACCAAAACCTTTTTCTTTATAATATGAATGCTTAGAAAGTAAATCAAGCTTTTCAACTACTTTATCAAAGGTACCCCGGCCTTGCTTGTCAATTCTAAATTTGTCATGAAATTCTTTCGTCCCATCTATACTCACTCCGATATGAACCTGCTCTTCTGCAAGAAGATCTAACCATTGATTAGTTAATAGCAATCCATTAGTTTGCAAAGTAAAAACAACCTTAACCTGTTCAGAAATAGCTGCTCGAATTGATGTGCACATTTCTCTAAAAGAAGTTATTTTTTGCATAAGAGGTTCTCCTCCATGAAAAGCAATATTAACTCTTTCTAATTTTTTTGATGAGATAGCTTTTTTAACAAATTCTACAAAAACAGAAATTGTATGATTAGATATATAAGGAGGATGATATTTAAAGGAATCATCAATTCCATTGAAAAAATAACAATATGAACAGTTAATGTTGCATCTTTCAACTGTCTTTAAAACAAACGAAGCAGATGACATTGTTCTACATCCCAGATTCACAATGCGAGAAGTTATCAAAATTTTTAAAAAGCCATTATTCAGGTGAAAATGGCTTCGATATTGTTTATTCTAGTTCTATAACAGGAGACTTTATAAACCATCTATCATGTTCACCATCGGCTCCCGTCTTACTGCGGCCTCCGGAGATATGCTTTAAGATTTCAGTTTTTAATTCGGCAGGAGAACTGTCATAAACGACGCTTACGCCTTCTTCTTTCAACTTGTTTAGCAAAAAGTCTGGCGTTAATTTATTTTTTTCCATGATAAATTCCTTTTTGGTAATATAAAGACGTGCGCATTCTAACAATCTAATTGAGCGCCTTCAAGCATTCATTAAACAACCTTCAGCCCTGCGGGTTGGTCGCTTGAAAGGGAGAAAAAAGCATCCTCATCCAACCTGTCTTTGCTTATCAACTTTGAATTAGCACATCTCATCCCCTCTACCAAAGCGATAGTGCATGGGAGAGAGTGTCTTGGCTATCGCGAAGCAGCCAAGACGGGTGAGGGAAAATTAAATTAAGACTTTTTTGCCCTCATCCGGCCTTTCAGGCCACCTTCTCCCGCTACCACTCGTTACGCTTCGTTGCGGTAGAAGGGATAAAAACCACATCTAGTCATTTTTTAAAATTATTACAAATAACTTTGAGCGTATGTAATGAAAATATAAAAAATTGGAAGTTAGGAAAAAATTAAATATCGAAGAAAAAAGATCTGGTGCCCGGGGCCGGAATCGAACCGGCACGGTGTTACCACCGAGGGATTTTAAGTCCCTTGCGTCTACCTGTTCCGCCACCCGGGCAGGCACCATTTTTTTGTTACAATCCAGATTTTAGAATCTGGAGGCTGAGGCCGGAATCGAACCGGCATTCGCGGCTTTGCAGGCCGCTGCATCACCATTCTGCCACCCAGCCGATTGGCTTTGAGCCTTAAATTTGGAGCGGGAAACGAGACTCGAACTCGCGACCCCAACCTTGGCAAGGTTGTGCTCTACCAACTGAGCTATTCCCGCAATGCTTGTGCATTTTAATCACTTCTTGGCTGGTGTCAACCCTAAGTTGAAACTTCTAAAACCGCAGCTCGAATATAACTAAACATGGACCACAAAGTTAAGACGACTGCCGCATATAATAATCCAAAACCGATCCAAACTAAAGGTAAATCGAAATCGGTCGGTTGAGATAGCAAAATAACGATCGCTATCATCTGTAGCGCTGTTTTGAACTTGCCTATATACCCAACAGCCACTCGTTTGCGTTTGCCAATCTCGGCCATCCACTCGCGTAAGGCTGAAATCGCAATTTCACGACCAATAATGATAGCTGACGGAATAACTAAATAAGGTGAAGCGTATTCACCAACTAACATAACTAAAGCCGTCGCGACTAATAATTTATCTGCAACTGGATCGAGAAAAGCACCAAACGCCGTCATCTGGTTTAGCTTTCTGGCCAAATATCCATCTACCCAATCAGTGATACAAGCTAAACAAAAAATAAACGCTGAAGCGAGATTGGCCCATTTGCTTGGGAAATAAAAGCTGGCAACAAATAACGGGATTAAAGTTATCCTTGTCCAAGTGAGTATATTCGGTACAGAAACGGCCATGGCAAAGCATCCAAAATGAGCTAAATAATGAAGGCTAGCATGAGCAGAAAGTTACCGCAATTTTTATTTTCGATGTAAATAATCATAAATGGTTTTGGCCAAAACTAGGCTAATGCCGGGCACACCAGCAATAGCTTCTTGGCTTGCTTTCATTAGCTCTTGCAACCCGCCAAAATGTGTTAAAAGCGCTGTGCGTTTCTTAGGCCCAATACCTGGAATAGATTCTAATGTCGATTGCTGACGTTTTTTACCCAAGGTTTTACGTTGGCGTTGAATTGCAAAGCGATGTGCCTCATCTCGAATTTGTTGAATCAGATGCAAAGCCGGAGAATGTGGCGGTAGATGCGCTTCTTTTAGTCTCATTTCGTCTTCCGCATCGTCTAGAATGTATAACGTTTCTAAACCTGGCTTACGCCCTGCCCCTTTAGCCACGCCAATTAATTTTATGCCCAGTATTTGTAACGATTCTAATACTTCGACAGCGACATTCAGCTGCCCTTTTCCACCATCAATAAACACAATATCTGAAAAAACATTCTCTTGGCTTGTGTTTTCGTTTATTTTTAATTTTTCAAAGCGTCTGGTGAGCGCATTTCTCAATGCCCCATAATCATCACGATTACCATCTTCTATGTTATATAAGCGGTATTGAGACTTTACTGGGCCTTGTTTATCAAATACCACACAAGAAACCACCGTGGCTTCACCTGCATGATGGCTCACATCTAAACATTCAAATTGCCTAATATTATCCATCCCTAAAAATTCGCCTAACATTTGTAGGCGTTTTTGGTATAAACTGGCTGCACTCAGTCTTTTGGTTAAGGCTTCTTCAGCATTGGTTTTAGCCATAGCCAACCAATTATTTTTGGTGCCTCGAGTTTGAGAAACCAGACGAATTTTTTTATTCCATTTTTCTTGCAATAATTCTTGAATCAAGTCACTGTCGTCGATAGGCTCGGATAAAATGATTTCGTCTATGCTGCCTTGTTTAATTTGTGACTCGATATAATGCTGAAAAATAAATTGTTGTATAATATGCGCAGGTGCCATTTCAATTTGATTTTTACCCAAGCTTACAAAATAACTTTTGCTATCCAATACCGCACCGGCTCGAATAAATAATACTTGTACGCAAGCCTGATGCTGTTTAATTGTAAGGGCGATTACATCGACATTATGATGACCAACATAAATGTGTTGTTTTTCTTGAACCTGACGAACATGACTGATTTTATCACGCAACTCTGCAGCCATTTCAAAATCTTGTCGTTCAGAAGCCTGGTTCATTTGCAAAATTAAATTTTTAACAATATCAGGCTTATCACCTTGCAAAAAATCTTTGGCTGCCTGCACATCTATATTATATTTTTCTTGCGAAATATAATTGACACACGGCGCACTACACCTTTTGATTTGATATTGCAAACAAGGCCTGGTACGTGCTTCAAAAAAAGCATCACTACATTGTCTCAGTTTAAATATTTTTTGTATGAGCTCTAAAACAACCTTCACAGACAAGGCTGAGGGATAAGGGCCAAAATATTTCCCTGGCTGATTTTTAGCGCCACGATGATAAATTAATCTCGGAAAATTGGCCTGAGACAAAAATAAATAGGGGTAAAATTTATCGTCTTTAAAAATAATATTATATTTAGGCGAAAAGGATTTAATAAGAGAATTTTCGAGTAACAAAGCCTCTTTTTCAGAAGCCGTTATGGTCACATCGATATGGGCAATATTTGCCACCAAATGACTCAAACGATTATCTAACTGCTTGTTGAAATAACTGGAAAGGCGTTTTTTTAAATTTTTAGCTTTACCAACATATAACACAACACCTGCCGTATTGCGCATGCAATACACGCCAGGGCGTTCAGTGGTATGTTTTAAAAAAGTTTTACTATCAAACAAGACTATCTATCAAGATTATTTTATTAAGCTAATTGATGTTCTGTGTCTAAAATACCGTGCCTCAAAGCCAAATGTGTAAGCTCTACATCGCTATTCACACCCAATTTTTCAAACAAGCGATAACGATAGCTATTGACTGTTTTAGGGCTTAAACATAATTTATCAGAAATTTCTTGTACTTTAGAACCGCTGGTAATCATCAACATCACTTGAAGCTCACGCTCAGATAATAAATCGAAGGGAGAGGTTTTTTCATCGGATAGATGTTTAAGTGCTAATTGAT
>CAYSTH010000121.1:0-6440 GCA_964433995.1 uncultured Francisellaceae bacterium
TTTGAACAAAAACAAGTTGCTTAGTAAGGTGTCCGTTTTTTTGGGGTAAGATCAGTGACAAGTGGCATCAACTTGGCGGACAAGCTTTGTTATTTGCTTACCGCCAAGACAAGAAGGTAAGAAGGGCAGCTATTCAGGACTTTCTTCAGCTGTTTTTCTGGCACCGCTGTCTTTATCACGGTTTCTAAAAATAATGCGCCCTTTAGTTAAGTCATAAGGTGTCATTTGAACGGTGACACGGTCGCCAGTCAAAATACGGATATAGTTTTTACGCATTTTGCCAGAGATGTGGGCATTAACAACATGTTTGTTGTCTAGCTCAACTTTAAATGTGGTATTAGGCAATGAGTCAATCACCGTGCCTTCCATTTCAATCTGGTCTTCTTTAGCAGCCATGTAAATTACTTTCTCCAAGCCAAAATTAATCTAATCTGCGCATGCTATCGAATTTAGGCAGAGAATAAAAGCCCAATATCAAACTTTGTTGGGCTAAGGTTTAAATTAAAGCAAATAAAGGGTTATTTGTAGTCGTTTAACACGGTTTCTATATTGGTGATAAACAATTGATAGTCTTTTAGGGTACATTTGCCATAAACCATGCTGATGGCCAAGAGATCTGAGGTGGTTAAATCTTTGTTCAATAGACCATTAAAAGTATATTCAAGCGCGCGCGCGCAAGGCCTAGGGATGCCGGTAGAGGGGATTAAGATAAAGTTACTTTCATCTAAATCGATGGCAATGGTCGAGTTATTGCCGCCAGAAATAAGTTGAGTTTCTTTGAATGTTAATGTCTTAATCATATAACCTGTCCTTATGTTTTTTTCTTCTTATTGTCCTTTTTTAAGGCAAGCAGAACTTTACGATGTCAGCCCCTATATTGTCAATTTTTGAGTACTTGATGCCAAAGTATATCAGGGGCAGGTAAGGTGAGAGTTTGTTTTAATAGTGCTAAAAATTCAGTTCGTGGCATTATACTTGCACCTAAGGTCATTAGATGCTCAGAAGGCACTTGGCAATCTAGCCAGGTGAAGCCATATTGCGATAAAAACTGAGTTAAGTAATATAAAGCGATTTTAGAACAATCTTTTTCTAGACTAAACATCGATTCACCAAAAAACGCCTGGCCAATCGATAAACCATATAATCCACCTATTAATTTACTGGTACGAGGCTTATCTGCCCAAACTTCTATGCTGTGTGCTATGCCCAGTTTATGTAGATGAACATAAGCTTGAATCATCTCATCTGTTATCCAGGTATGATTTATTCTAGAAGGGATTTGTGCACATTGTTGAATCACTTGTTCAAAATCAAAGTCGCAAGTCACTGTGTAATTTTTTTTGTTTAATGTTTTTTTAAAACTTTTAGATATTTTAAAATCTGTAAATTTTAAAATTAATCTCGGATCAGGGCTCCACCACATAATGGGATCGCCCTGACTAAACCAGGGAAAAATGCCTTGTGAATAAGCAGATAATAAAGTTGGGGGAGATAAATCTCCCCCAACAGCTAGTAGGCCGTTGGGTTCTGATAAGGCGGATTCTGGGTCAGGAAACTCAAACAAGTAAATGCCTAAAAATATTAATTTTTGTAAGGTAATTACTTATTAGACGCTTGGCAGCGCTTTTTGTCAATTTATAAAAGATCTGGTTGTGAATTTAATCTGTTTAAAGCTTCTTTTGGGGTGTTGGGGTTGTGAATAAGGGCAGATTTCAACGCACCTTGATAATCGGTTAGTGTTCCATCTAGAATTTTATCAGCTGCTTTATTTAGCCAGGCAGGTGTAGCCAAACAGGTTGTTCCTTGGCATTCTAACACTGTTAAAAGATAAGTATACAATTCACCGTAATTAAATTTTTTTAATAAGTTATTTGATGTTTCCAATGGCGTATTAGAGTGAAAAACAATTTCAACTGCAACTTGTTGTTCAAACATGCTGAGATAAACTTTGTTGTTTATAAAATAAAACTCTGCAATCTCTTTTAGTACAGTTGCTGGCGTATTAGGATGCTCTGTAATATATAATAGGGAGGAGTGTAACATCCCATCTTCACAAGATAATACAAACTGTTGTCTTAGACGTTCTTCCCATATAAATTGGATAATTTTGGTGGGGATATTGTGGTTATAAAGTATGGTTTCAATACTAACATTATACTCAATAAGTTTTTTTAAAGTGGTTTCTGATACGTTTTTATGGTGCGCCATCTTGGCCATAATATTTTCATCGAGATGCTTTTTAGATTGGCTAAAAAAAATCAAAATGGCCTCTAGTGTTTCTGCATTAGTATGGGGATTGTCTACAATAGATAGTAAGATATTGTTTTGAACCTGAGCAGATGAGCGGGTTTTGCTGCTCTGGAAAACATAATCAATTTTCTTAGGTGAGGTAATGCTGCTGATGATTTCGTGCTGAATATAGAGTCTTGTTGTAATCAGATGAGGCCAAATACAATATATCAGAGCAATTGAAATTAATATGACAGCAAAGTTTATTTTAGCGAGTTCATTTTTAAATACATGCATAACATAGCTAATAGCAGAACTGATTAATAAAAATTTGGCAGAATAATAGAAACTAAAGCAGATCATGATAATTAAATCGCCTGAACGCCCCAAAAAGTCTGAATGGTAACGAGATGGCCCCATATTATAGGCTTGTAAATTCACAAAATAGTAGGTGAGAAAAAAGAGTAGGGAAAGGGCCATCATAGGCCCTAAAATGGTTTTCCAGGCTTTTTTAGTTAGCCCAGGGGGAAAAGAAAAAACAAAGTGCCTTAATCTAGAGTGAAACTGCATGTCTCTATAACCTATAAATTGGTTTTAGCCATTAGACTATCTGAAAAAAGGTGTTATTTCTAATGATTCAAGATAGACGGTAGAAAAAGAGGAATAAAACAGGGAAATCAGTGTTGATTTTGCCCCCTTTGATGCCAAAGGGGGCCGGCTGCGAAAGCAGGCGGGGGGATTAAACATCATCCAAATATTTTTCAGCATCCAATGCTGCCATGCACCCAGAACCTGCCGAAGTAATTGCTTGGCGATAAATAGAATCAGCCACATCGCCCGCAGCAAATACCCCCTGAACAGATGTTGCGGTTGCTTTGCCTTTGGTGCCCGAATGCACTTGAATATAGCCTTGGTTCATCTCTAATTGGCCTTCAAATATGGCTGTATTAGGGGAGTGGCCAATGGCGATAAAAATGCCGTCTACCGTAATATTTTTTTCAACACCGGTTTGAGCATGTTTTAATTTAGCGCCAGTGACACCGCTAGCATCACCCAATACTTCGTCTAAAGCATGATCCCAAATAATATCGACTTTGCCTTGTTTCACTTTTTCGAATAATTTGTCTTGCAGAATTTTTTCACTTTTGAGTTTATCTCTGCGGTGAATCAGCGTGACATGACTGGCAATATTCGATAAATATAAAGCTTCTTCGACAGCCGTATTGCCGCCGCCGATTACGGCAACAGGTTTATTTTTATAAAAGAAACCATCACAAGTGGCACAAGCTGAAATGCCTCTGCCCATAAATTTTTGTTCTGAGGGTAGGCCTAAATATTTAGCCGATGCTCCTGTGCAAATAATTAAGGCATCGCAAGTATATTGTCCTGTGTCGCCTACCAATAAAAAAGGCTTTTGCTTTAAATTCACTTCGCGAATTTCATCAAAAATAATTTCAGTGTTAAATCTTAAGGCGTGTTGTTCCATCCTGTCCATTAAGGCAGGGCCTTGTAAGCCTTCGACATCGCCAGGCCAATTGTCCACATCGGTTGTGGTGGTTAACTGACCACCTTTTTGCATACCTGTAATCAAAACAGGTTTAAGGTTAGCTCGAGCGGCATATACCGCAGCAGTGTATCCCGCGGGGCCTGAACCCAAAATGATGAGTTTCGTGTGTTTGGTGGTTGCTTGAGTTGAATGCATACTTCCCTCCGTCTGCTCGTGCTAAAATAGCCGTAACAGTATACAAGGATTTCTGTAGCATGAAGAAGCAAGCGACCCTTAAAAGAAAAAAAAATGCCGCCACAACGCGTCAAAAAAGCAAAAATAGCCAATTAAGTGAAAAATTTGAGCTTGGTATATTACAAAGACGTCTGCAAGAAGGGTTAAGCATCCTCTTAACCGCATTGGCAGCTTATTTATTTACCTCATTAATGAGTTATCAGCCCGAAGATCCGGGTTGGTCGCATACCGGTATGGGACCGGTTGTTTTTAATGCGGGAGGCAAAACAGGCGCATGGTTAGCCGATGTTTTATATTCGTTATTTGGCTATGTGTCACACTTGTTTCCAATGGCGATTCTGTTTTTTGCCGTGCTATTGTTTCAAGATAAAGTCAAAACCGATCAACCAGAAAAAAAACATAAATTATTTAAACCTTTCTTATGGTCCATTCGTAGCATTGGTTTAAGTTTTCTACTGATAGCAAGCTGTGGGTTGTGCGCTATGAAATGGGGCAATAACACCACTTTACCTATGCACGCTGGTGGTGTCTTGGGTGATTGGGCATATCAATTAATGATTGGCCAATTTAATTTGCTGGGCGCAGCTATTTTGTTTGTGGCGTTATGGAGCACAGGTTTAACCTTATTTACGGGTATTTCTTGGGTAACGTTATTCGAACAAACAGGGCAATTGGGCTATCGTTTCTTAGGACTATACAAACAGATTGCTGCTAGGATAAATCAGTGGTTTAACTTATCTCGAGATACAAAGGTTGAAGCATCCTACGATGATGAAGAAGAGGAATGCAGTCTAATAGAAGCTGAAAAACTCGAACCGGTTACAAAACAAGTTAAACAGCTTATGATTCATCGTTTAGAAGATGAGCCTAAAGTCGAAAAACCAGAATCAGAAGAACCTGAAGAGTCTTTTAGTTTACAAAGGCCTATGGACGTTCAAAACGAGCTACCCATTTCACCCGAAAAATTATTTACGCATAAAATAGTGAGTAAAGCTCAAAGCAAGCCATCAAAAACCTTGCTCAGTAAAACATCTAAAAAACCAGTCAAGATGAAGGCGTTGTCGCTTAACTTATTAGAAGAAAATTTAAATAAACAAAAAGTAGGCATGAGCGGTCAGCAGATCAAAGAAATGTCTCAGCAGCTCGAAGAGCGTTTGCTAGAGTTTGGCATTAAAGTGCAAGTCATGGGGGTATATCCTGGCCCTGTGATTACCCGATTTGAATTGCAGCTGGCAGCAGGCATAAAGGTCAGCCGATTAAGCACGTTGGTTAAAGACTTAGCAAGAGCTCTATCTGTCATCAGTGTGCGTGTTGTGGAAGTTATTCCAGGTAAATCTTATGTAGGCTTAGAAATCCCCAATACCGACAGAGAAATTGTAAGACTCAGAGAAATTTTAAATTCGTCTGTATACCAAGATGCTAAATCACCCTTAACCATGAGTTTGGGTAAAGATATTGCAGGCAGACCCATGGTTGTCGATTTAGCCAAAATGCCGCATTTACTTGTAGCAGGTACAACGGGCTCGGGCAAATCGGTTGGCCTAAATGCCATGTTATTGAGCATTTTATTTAAAGCCTCCCCCGATGATGTCAGGATGATTTTAATCGATCCTAAAATGTTAGAGTTATCTGTTTATGATGGCATCCCCCATTTATTAACACCTGTAGTCACCGATATGAAAGACGCAGCCAATGCGCTTCGTTGGTGTGTGGCAGAAATGGAACGTCGTTATAAATTAATGGCAGCAATGGGCGTACGAAATCTGGCAGGCTTTAATGAAAAAGTAGAGGCGGCCATTGCAAAAGGCGAACCCATTCGTAATCCTTTAAAACCTCGCTCGAATACCATTAGAGAAGAAGATATCGATCCTGATAATCCGCCAGAAGACGATAAAGATGCTTATTTAAGTAAACTGCCCTATATCGTCGTGTTGGTCGATGAATTTGCCGATATGATTATGGTTGTAGGTAAAAAAGTAGAAGAATTAATTACCCGTATCGCTCAAAAAGCAAGGGCAGCAGGTATACATCTTATTTTGGCCACTCAAAGACCTTCGGTCGATGTGATTACCGGGTTAATTAAGGCCAATATTCCGACACGTATTGCCTTTCAGGTGTCATCCAGAATCGATTCTAGAACCATCTTAGATCAAGCAGGTGCCGAGCAATTGTTAGGGCATGGGGATATGTTATATTTACCGCCAGGAGCTGGTATTCCGGTTCGTGTGCATGGGGCTTTTGTTGCAGATGATGAAGTGCACCGAGTAAATGAATGTTTACGTTCATTTGGCTCACCAGATTATATCGAAAACTTAGTGTCAGAATCTGGCAATATGTTATTGGGCGGCGGTTTTGGTGGCGAAGAAGAAAGTGAAGAATACGATGAGTATTATGATATGGCGGTTAAAATTGTCACAGAATCTCGTAAGGCTTCTATCTCCAATGTACAAAGACGATTAAAAATTGGTTA
>CAYSTH010000122.1:0-3196 GCA_964433995.1 uncultured Francisellaceae bacterium
CAGCGATACCTGGCAAGGTTAATGTCACCCCAATTAAGGAACATATAGCCACTAACAAGATCAAGTTAATCAGCAGCGCGGCGTTGGCAATTAAACCAAAAAAGGTGTAATAAACCAACATGGCTAGAATCACTAACCCCATACCCACTTCAATGGAAAGTATGCCTAACCGAATATTTTCTTGGCCTAAGCTTGGACCTACGGTTCGCTCTTCAACAATTGATATGGTCGCAGGCAGTGCTCCCGCTCTTAATAATAAAGCCAAGTTTTGTGCTTCTTGGGCAGATAAACCAGTGATTTGGAAACGGCTACCCAATGGTTCATTAATTGTCGCGACACTAATTAGCGTTTCTTCTAATTTTTGCTTTTTAACATCTTGGCCATCGACTGTTTCATGAGTGATTTTGGTTTCTATATAAACCACACCCATATCTTTACCACGATTTTCTTTAGTGGCCTTTTTCCAATTACTTAAGCCTGCTCCGCTCACATGCACGCTAACAGAAGGTCGTCCATCACGACTATCTGCCCCAGCCACTGCACCTGTAATTGACTCTCCTGTCAAAATAACGCGTTTTTTCATGACGACTGGGCGTTGATGTCTATCGACATATAACTTAGAACCAGGTGGAACCTTGCCTTGCAAGGCACTTTTTACATCTGCTTCTTCATCTCTTAACAAAAATTCTAATGTAGCCGTTTTACCTAAAATATCTTTGGCTCGAGCCGTATCTTGAATCCCCGGTAATTCAACAACAATATGATTTAAACCTTGACGTTGCACCACTGCTTCAGCAACACCTAATTCATTTACCCGATTTCTTAAGGTCACCACAGTTTGTTCAACCGTGTTATTTCTAATCTCTTGTAATGCTCTTTGAGATAATTTAGCTGAAAGTTGCGTATCGTTGTTGTCTTGTTTAGACGTCACGATATCTAGTTCGTGTGTAAAAAGTTTTTTAAGCACAGATTCAGCTTGTTCGCGAGTGGCTTTATCAGGAAAGTTAGTCGTAAGTGTCATTCCATCGCTGGTGGAACTCATCGAGGTGTATCTTAATTTTTGATTTTTTAATTCGGTACGAAACTCGCCTAAATATCCTTCCATTCGACGTTTAACAACGGAGTCTAAATCGACTTCCATCAAAAAGTGTACCCCTCCCCTTAAGTCTAACCCTAATTTCATGGGGTGAGCGCCTAACCATGTGAGCCATTTAGGGGTCATGGGAGCTAAATTCAATGCCGCCGTGGTATTGTCCCCAAGCTGTTGTTTTAATACATCACGAGAGCGAATTTGATCTTCTGTATTTTGGAAACGAATCAATAAGCTTTGATCATTTTCTAGTTCAATCGCTTTAGGTTGGATTTTTTCTTTAGCTAAAATCGCTGTTAATTCTTGATTGATATTCGCATCCCATTTAGGGGCACGAGTAGAAAGCTGTAAGGCAGGATCTTCACCAAATAGATTAGGCAGGGAATAAATTAACCCTGCCAATAAAACAATAACCAGTAACCCTAGCTTCCATGACGGTGTTCGGTTCATGATGACTTCCCTGACTTTCTCTAACGGATATTTTTTATGGTTCCTTTGGGTAAAGAAGCCGAAATTGCTTGTTTTTGAACAACAGCTTCATTATTTTCAGCTAGCTTTAAAACCACAAATTGGTCGGTTACTTTAATTACTTTACCGATAAATCCACCGGCAGTAACCACTTCGTCATCAGCTTGTATAGACTGTATCAGATCACGTTGCTGCTTAGCTCTTTTGCTTTGTGGGCGCCAAATCAACAAATAAAATATAAGTAGAAAGCCACCTAGGACTAAAAATTGTGAAATACCCGCAGAAGGTGCTGCAGTTGCTGATGCGCCAGCAAAAGCTTCTTCGAGTGTTAACATGCTTAATAAAGAACCTGCAATAACGGATGCAGAACAGTTGGAAAACTTAATCATATAGCCCCTGCAATTTTTAAAACAACTTCGGCCAAATCTACCTCTTTTGTTGCGAGAACGCAAACTTGAGTGTTATACTCTCGCCCGCTATCACACAATAGATGCCGGAGTGGCGGAACTGGTAGACGCGCTAGACTCAAAATTTAGTGTTGGTGACAACGTGCGAGTTCGATTCTCGCCTCCGGCACCAGTTCCCACAGTAGATTACATTTCTTCATAAAATTTTCTGATTTCTGCACTTTCATTTAAATCCAAATAAAAAATCATGCTTGTTAAGCAGCATTGAAGCGGTAATTAGATATTTACAATGCGACTTTTCTCTCTTTATTGGTTTTACTTGAGGTAGAAGCTTCGTTTCTTGGGCTAGCATTAGCCTGATTCCAATTGACAAAATATTTTCTTTCTAAATCGATGCATTGTTTTATTCCATCGACAAATTGATTTTTACCCAAATCATATTTTTTATTATATTGAGTGAATATGTCTGTTAATACTTGGCGAATTAAGCTTGGATTAAAACGATTCACAAATGCTTTGGGATTTTCATTCAATTGTTTTTTCCATACCTCGATAGCAGAATGCAATTTACTAGACATACCCAATGCAAACAAAAATTTTATGGCATCGCGTTTATTTGGTTCAAGTGTTGATTTGTATTTAAAAAACAACACTTGCTTTTGTTGTTGAGGCATTTCTAATTGAAGCGATTTTAATTTTCCCGCAATTTCTTTTAAATCTGAGGTTTTAACCAATTTATCTATATCTAGCAGTGTCTCTAAATCACATTTGCTTTTACATTCACTCATCAAGGCAAAAAAACCTTTTTCGTCACATTTAAATTTCTCAATAAAATAACGAAATAGTTGCATATTAAATTCAGGAAAATAATCATGAAAAGCTTCTTCTAGCGTTGCTTTTCTCAAGCCTACCGCTTCTTCAGAATTGACTTGCAATACCCCTTCTGCGCCATGATACATAAACCATTCGGTATTCAATCTGTCATTTTCAACTTGCTGTTCTTCATTTCCAGAAAACCGAATTAATTTTTCAACAAAACTCAATGCATTTTCAATGGTTTGATTGGATATGCCTTTCATCATGATTTTACGTTGTTCTGCAGCAATACAATCTAACCATTGCTCCAAATTTTTTTGCTGTTCAGGACTACCAAAATAACGAATAAATATAGCGGCACGGAGACAAGTGTTTTGCTTTTCCGCTACGTCTCTTTTTAATTTTTGAATATCCT
>CAYSTH010000122.1:3206-3521 GCA_964433995.1 uncultured Francisellaceae bacterium
CAAAGACTCTGGATGAGCATTTGACAACACAAATAAACTGCGTAACTCTTCAAAGCAATTATTCGCAATTTCCATGCTATTTTTAGCTAAAGACAATACACCTTCTTCATTTGGCATGCCTTTGTTTTTATATTTTGCCTTAATAAAGTTAAATAATTCGCTTAACCCTTCCCAGTGCGAAATGTCGTATAATATACCTTCCCAAAAAAGCTGCATATTTGAATATTCCTTTGGGCAAACACCTTCAAACAATCCTTTAAGTTGCGCAATCAAGTAATGCTGGAGTTGTCCAAAATGTTGTGCATCAATACTTTG
>CAYSTH010000122.1:3531-6417 GCA_964433995.1 uncultured Francisellaceae bacterium
TATCACTTGTGATTTTTTTAGCATATAGGGCAATATTTTCCTGATCGTGGTTAAATAATTTTATCTCTGCCACATCTTTTTCACGCTCGTCTATTGATACATAGTTATCTTTCATTAATCTTGTGTAAGTTTCTATCGATTTTAATCTGTCGCATGAAGCTAATACTTGAGTAGGCTCAATTAATTCTTTAATAATTAAGTCTATTTTATCTGCTGGCACACAAGATTTAATTTTGTTTATCACACTTAAATCTAATTTCACTACATTCCATTTCCCTTGAGATACATTATTATTCAATTGAGAAAAATATTCATATACTTCTTTGGCATTATGTATAAGCAAAGACAACGCTGGTATCTCTTGCTCTCCAAACAATTGAATATAAATATTTTGAAGTGTTTGATCCTCCCCCCCCACTCAAATAAAACTGATTAAATAAGTTTTGTTTAAACAACAAATCAACAGAATCTTTGAGTTGTGTTAACTTATTTTGAAAATATTGAGCCCTAGTAGATAAGCCGGTATTTTTGCCAGATACATCGTGTGAATGACTTAATCTGCTGATTGCCTTAAAATCCACCATTAATATTTTATATAACTGAATAGATTCTTTAAAATGATACTGAGAAATAGCATCCCATAATTTAACAAATTTTTGATAAATTTCGAATTCTTGATATGCTAAATACCCTTCGGGAAGTGCTTTAATTTCTCTTTCGGATAAATACTTTGATATTATTTCTAGCACTTCTTTTGAGGTATTCGAATTGAAGATGCTTATCTTTTCTCTTATCACACTAATTATTTTGGGTATATTATCCGTACCATAAAAATCACTTAAGCTTGACTCTATTTTAGGTATAGATTGGTTTGCCTCATGAATTTTAATGTCAATTGACTTGATGTTTTCTAACTTTTTATTAGGTTCAATTTTACCCAAAATAAAATTATCAAACCATTTTACCCTTGAAGATTGTGTTAATGCTTCTGTTTGCGGACATGAAATCCACTCGGTTAAATATTGATATTGGCTATTCCATTCAGTGCCATGATAAGCATCAAAAAACTTTTGATAAAGTGTATATAATTTTGTTTGGTTTTCGGGAATAAAGAAAGCTGCTTTATGTTTTTGTGCTAATCCAAGCCAAGTCGAAATTTCATTTACGACCACTTTCAAAGCATCCCAATTATGGCTTGTTAAGGCGATATCTAGGCTGGTTAAAAAATAATGTTCAATCACCTCAAATGAACCATGCTTTTTTAACCAAAATTGAATTCTTTCTTGACATTGAAAATAGTATGGTCCTCTTAGCTTTTCGATTGTTTTCATTAAAACTTGATCTATCGCTGCTTTATAAGGCTTACTACTAGGCAATAAACTAATCGAATCCATAAATGATTCAATTTCCTTATCTTTCAGCTTTAAAAAATGACGCGAAACATATTTAGTGAATATAGATTCGAATATTTTCATATCTGTATTCACCATGAATATGTTGATTAAATTTGGATATTTTCCCTTGTAATTCTTTTCTAACGCATCTAAAATCACTTGATTGAGTTCTGGATTATTTCTCATTTGATAAAACCAATCCATGTCTTGGTCATCTAATTCAACATTTTGTTTTACCAAATATTCGATTCTTTTTTCTATAACTTGAGATAAATAACAAAAGTTATCAGGGTTATATTGATACAACGCATATATTGATGCTCCCAATATATTTGATTCTCCTTTGTAATTTTCAACATACCCTTGTAAAAAAACTGTCAGACTGTTGATATAGTCTGTTTTTTTTCGCTGATCATGAGAGTTAAGCAAGCCAATGCAATTGGCTGCATTTTCAGAATTAAAGTCTAATAACGTCATTTCAGAAAACAACTGGCATATTTGAGTATATTTTTGTTCAATTTCTTTTTCACGTTCATTGGTCCATAACTCTGCTAATTTAGGATGAAAACGAAGTAAAAAACGATAAATAGAATCATTTCCAGGATCTGCTATTTTAGATAAGTAGTTTTCTGAAAAACTCATCAGAAAAGCAAGTAGCTCTTTTCTGGGGTTATCTCCCGTAAACATCGGCAAGATTTTTTTTACAAATTTAGAATCTTCTTCTACACTTTTAGGGAAATCTTCACCTTCCAATAGGTTCGTTAGTGTTTCTATGGCTTTAACTTGTTCTGCTGGCCAATATAATTTAGAAAATTGTAATAGTGCTTGAACGGTATCATCATTAATCTCAATTTTGCTTGTATTCAATCGTTCTTTTATCAAATCAAATTTACTAAAAACATAAGTTGGTGAGCATAAATTTGAGATGACTTTTTTATCTTCCAAATCTCCATATTTTTCAATGAAAATTTGAAATGCATGCAAAGTTTCTGCAGGAAATTCAAACAAATTGTACTGCAAATTTCTAAATAAATCTTTTTCTATATTTTGACTTATAAATTGGGCTATTTCAGATGCTTTTGTTTTACATTGATTTTCTATTCTTTTTAATATTTCTTTCCAAGTCAACAAAGCTTGATCAAATTGATATGTTGTTCCCAAATTCGTATAAAAAACTAATATTTGACATAATACTATTAGGTTTTGACTGATGGATATGTGAATATTCTTTTTCAATGATATCCTTAAACTCTCGCAACCCTTGAAACCCTGGATCTGTCATCAATTGTTGAATAGAATCAAATTTATTCCCTCTTAATTTTTCTAGCAAAGCATTGACGCTTTCATTTAATAAATTAAACTGTAACATAATAGGATTTTTTTCTGAAAAATAATGATTATTTTTAGGATAATTTGAAACTAATTTTGCAGGCACAAATTCATCATCAATAATTTGATATGAAAAAATTCCTTTTTTGAGACTGTTTTTTTT
>CAYSTH010000123.1:0-6385 GCA_964433995.1 uncultured Francisellaceae bacterium
ATTTTAATTTCTTCATATTCTGAACTAGGTTTCACAATACTAGTAGATGCAATGGCGTCTGACATATTACCTCCCACATGTTTGTAATATGTTATTAGCACATTTTTTTTTAGAAAAGATCTGATTATAGCGATAGACTGTTTTTGATAACAGAAATCTTACCATATTGTTGATTAAATTCTGTACTATCAAGTGTCTTGGACAAGGTCAAACTCGGTGCATTTTCTTCAAGTTTTTCAAAAGCAGGTTTATCAAAATCATCGAGATATATCTCAATTTCTATCAATTGTTGGGCAGATAAATTTCCCGAAACAATATCGATATTGTTTTGAATGTCTATATCAGTTGGATGCTCATTTAGTAATCTATCGATTGTATCTACCCATTCAAAACCCACTTCCATCGGATCATAATTTTTATATAAACTAGAAAGTTGTTCATAAATCATTCTTTCGTAGACCCACTGATCGTGTCTATCCCACTGGCTAGTATCTAAATTCATGAGTTTCGAAAAAATAATTGAAGACAATTCAAAACTTTCGCTTAGAGCATAAATAGGAATCGTTTTGTGTGCACACGCTTCGGTGACAAGGTCATATAGCTTATCTAATAAATCTGGATATTGATAGTAATTATTATATTGATTCTTGCTATCTTTGTTTTGTTGAACTGATGAAATTAAATGATTTTTAAAAAATTTATCCTTTGATACAACAATTTGTATTAGTTTTTTTATTGCAGAAAAAGATAAGCCAAAAAATAATATATATTCATATAAATTGGACTGTTTTTGTGTGGTATGTTTGGTTTTCATATAATCCATACCTGACCTAAAATGATAAGGTAATGGCTGCGTATAGGAAAATAATTTACCTAAATTAATTTTAGCCTGGCCTAAAATTTTGATTTTATAACCATATCTCGATAAGGGAAGCTCTTGCTCAACATACATCCCTGCTTTAATGCTTAAATAATCATGATTTTTAGGTTGTATCGAACGCGTGTGTAGCGTTTCAAAATGTGACACAAATAAATGTCTTTGAGAAACGGAATGTATTGATATCATTCTTCTTTGAATAATCTGTTGTTTTGTATCTACGATAATTAGTTCAATCTCATATTTTTTAGTTGCTAACGGAGGAGGGAAAAAACAAATCGTATTTTGATATATTTGCCAGTCTTTCTCTGGTAGTTTTTCCAGACCTTCGCCTAACAAAGTGGGCAGTGAATAAATATAATCCACATGCTGTAATGTCGTAAAAATGACATCACTTTGACTCTGTTCACTCATCTTATCGTAATCAAGTAACCCTTCTTGATTAAACAACAATTTAAAATAATTTTGTGCAATGTCAGTTGCCCATAGTTGGGCCACCTTACTGTGTTCAAGTATGCCTGTTTTTGCAATATATCCATTGAACGCTACCGGCGCTAAAAACCAAGGCCTGATATCGTAATCGAATGCCGGATCGGTAAAACCCAAGGTTGGCACACGCACCACAAGCGAATAATCAGCGTGCTCTGTTAAAATTTTGACTTCTGGCAAAATGTCAGCAGTAAGTAATTGAATAGGAGAGTAAGATTGTATATAACTGTTAATCTGTTGCCACTGAGACAAATTGGGTAAAGTCCCTAATCGCTGAAAGTGTAACCCAAATAGGGCTTCTATTGGCGGATTAACACTGTTATTTATTTGAGTAATCGTATTTATGCTCATCCAATGTGCTTATTTAAGTGGTTTTGTCCTCTATCTATATTAAACTTAGCACATTAACTAATTGTTGCGAGTGTTCTTGCGATCACCCAATTATCGACAGAATAGGCGCCAGCTTCTTTTAATAACTTTGCAAGTGCATCTAACGTTGCTCCTGTTGTCAGCACATCGTCAACGAGAGCAACTCTTTTATTTTTCAATGCTCGACAGGCTTTAGGGTTGTTTCCTAAACCAAAAGCATTTTGTAAGTTCACCTCTCGTTGTTTTAAACTTAGCCCTGCCTGCATCCGAGTGTCTCTTAAACGAATGATGGCTTGAGCCTTGTAGGGTATGCCTAAGATATGGCTAAGCTGTTTGGCTATTTCTAAGGATTGGTTAAACCCTCGTTGTTTTAACCGAGCCGCCCCCAAGGGCACTGCTAAAATCACCTCTGGTAGGGCACGTTGGTATTTTTGATAGTGCGCAAAAATTTTAAGTGCCAACATATCGGCAAAGGTTGGTAAATAATATAAATGGCCATGATATTTATATTGAATCAGCATACGATTAATTGGGCGCTGATAAGCAAAAAGTGCGACAGTTTCATCAAAATAAGGCTGTTTATTAAGACAATCGTCACACTTTTTATGGTTTTCAGCTAAATCTATACCACATTGCCTGCAAGCATCGATGAGCCAAGGTAAATCGGCCAAACATCCTCTGCAGAAAATCCAGCCTCTTAAATGGTGAGTTTCTCCTTCGCATAACAAGCAAGATTGGTTTTTTTTTAACCACTTGTATAAATTTAGATGACTGAAAAGGATCTGTTTAAGCATTTCTTTTAGAATAATAACTTATTATAATTATCAACTTATTTTTTATTTTTAGCAGCATATCGGAAACCGTGTAATGCCTCAAAATTTAGTGCGTGTCCGCTTTGACAAAGCCGCATCTAGCTATGATAAACATGCTTGGCTACAACAAGAAATTGCTCGTCGCTTGGTGGAAAAACTTCAAATACTCAAAAACACGCCCACTAATATACTTGATATAGGTCAGGGTACTGGCATTCTCTGTGAACAATTACAAAAAAATCTAAACCAACCACACACTAAAATCTCACTGTTTGGTTTAGATTTATCTTTTGGCATGTGCAAACATGCACAGCAAAAATTAACACCTAGCGGTTGGTTTAAATTTAGGCAAAAAAATACACCTCGTTTCGTGCAAGCTAATGCACAATCACTACCCTTTTTAGCCGAACGTTTTGATCTATTGGTATCCAATTGTGTTTTTCAATGGTGCGAGGATCTACCAAGATTATTTAAAGAATGTCAGCGCGTATTAAGCGTACAAGGTAATTTATTTTTTAGCAGTTTTGGTCCAGACAGTTTGCAAGAATTAAAATCTTGTTCCCAGGTGATCAGCCAAACGCCTCACGTACATGATTTTATTGATATGCATGAAATAGGCGATATTTTGTTATCACAACATTTTACCGATCCGATTGTCGATATGGAAAAAATTACGACCTACTACCCTTCAGTACACAGCATATTATTAGATTTAAAAAAAATTGGCGCCACCAATCAACATATTCAACGAACACGTGGATTAACAGGCAAAAGCTGGCTTATACGACTTGAGCAGGAATATGAAAAACTCAGAACCCCTCAGGGCCTGCCTGTTAGCTGGGAGGTGATATATGGTCATGCAACCAAAACCAAACCTTTACCGACCACCTGGCAAGACCGTGAAGGGAAGATTTTTACTTCAGTGAGAAGAATCTAAAGCTGTTATGAGGTTCCTGTTCGGTAACCTGCGACAAACTCAGAATGTCCCTCTCTCCAACCACCCAGCCATTCCATACGCTTATTCTCTGTGTGAAAGGGGCAGTCGCTTTGTGAGTGACCCTTAAGGCCAGCAACATAACCTGAATGATTAGCTCTTTTAGCGGGATCTCTTTTCACTCTTTTCATAGATTAAGTACCTCTCGTTAGTCTAAAGAATCACTTCCCTGTAATGCTTTGACAAGAATGTACTTAAAAAGTTTACTTTGACCTATCGCCAAACTTATGCTTACACAATGCCCTTATTTTTTAAAAAGGCAGTTTGATTTGGCTCACGACCTCTAAAGGCCAAAAAGAGCTTGTCAAAATCTTCACTCCCTCCTTTGGATAAAATATGCGTCAAAAAGCTTTGACCTGTTTGTGGATTAAAAATACCTTCTTCTTCAAAACGTGCAAATGCATCGCATGCCATCACTTCTGCCCACATGTAACTGTAATACCCTGCCGCATATCCCCCTGCAAAAATGTGACTAAAGCTATGCGCAAAACGATGGTACTCAGGTACTTTTATGACACCATATTCATTGCGAATTTTATTATTCAAGGCCAAAATGGTTTTAGCGGTAAGCAATTTAGGATCGGTAATTTGATGCAGTGAAAAGTCAAACAAGCCAAATTCTAATTGGCGCAAAGTCGCCAACCCTGCCTGAAAATTCTTGGCGAGTTTGAGTTTATCTAACATCGCTTTGGGTAAAGGTTCATGCGTTTCATAATGGCTTGAAATCAGTGCAAGCGCCTCTTCTTGCCAACACCAATTCTCTAAAAATTGGCTGGGGACTTCAACTGCATCCCATGCCACACCCGATATGCCTGATATGGCTAAATAATCTATTTGTGTGAGCATATGATGCAAACCATGCCCAAATTCATGAAATAAAGTAATCACTTCTTGATGGGTAAATAGTGCTGGGATATTGCCAACTGGACCAGAAAAATTACAGGTTAAATAGGCAACTGGTGTCTGTTTATATGTGGCAGTACTGAATCTTGAACGGCATTCATCCATCCATGCACCGCTTCGCTTGCCTGGCCTAGCATATAAATCAAAATAAAACTGACCTATTAATTGATTCGATTTATCTAAAATGTCAAAAAAACGAACCGATTTATCCCAAGTTTCAACATCGAATCTTTCTTGAACTGTAATAGAATATAATTTTTGAACAATTTCAAATAATCCCGATATCACTTTTTGCTCTGGGAAATAAGGTCTTAGCTGTTCTTGATTGATATTAAATTCTGCTTCACGCATTTTCTCTGACACGTAGGGAATATCCCAAGGTTCTATATTGTGAATATCAAAATGTTTGAGAGCATAAACTTTAATGGCTTCATATTCTTTTTGTGCCATAGGCTTGGCTTTTGTCGCGAGATCAGATAAAAAATCGGTTACTTGTTTAGAGTCTTGAGCCATTTTGGTCGCCAGAGAATACTGTGCATAATCTTTAAAGCCAAGCAACTGTGCCAGTGTTTGTCTTGTTTTAACGATTTCACTTAAAATTTGGCTATTGTCCCAGGTGCCTGCATTCGGCCCTACATCTGAGGCTTTGGTGTTATAGGCGTGATAAAAACGTTCACGTAAATCGCGATTATCTGCAAAGGTAATCACCGCGCTATAACTAGGGTAATCTAACCCAAATCTAAAGCCGGTTTTATTGACTTGTTTTGCACGTTGTTCTGCTTCTTGTTTAGCACGCTCTGGTATACCTGCCAGCATTTTGGTTGCATCTTGTACAGCAACATCATAATGCCAATTATCTGTGCCATCTAACACATTTTGTTCAAACTTTGTTTGTAATTGCGATAATTTTTGCCTTAACTCAGCATAAATTCTTTGTTTATTTTTAGGTAAAGCCACCCCTGCCAATTTAAAATCACGCACCGCATGGCGAATAATTTGCTGTTGCGCGGGATTTAAAGTTGCGAATTCAGATGAGTTTAAAATGCTTTCGTAGGCTTGGTATAAGGCTTGATTTTGAGAAATTTTAGTTTGGTATTCGGTGAGCTTGGGCAAAATAACATTATAGGCTTCTCGTAATTCAGGGCTGTCTTTTACTGCATGTAAATGTCTTACTGGTGAAAAGGCATTAGACAAAGTGTTATCTAATGCTTGTAAAGGTAGCACTAACTCCTCAAACTTAAATGCTGTTTTTTGCTCTAATAACTTATCGATTGCAATAAGATTTTCGTCCATAATCAACGTTAAAATGGGATCGATATCTTCTATTTTAATTTGATTAAATAACGGCAGTGTTGCCGTAAAAGGAGTTTCTGTTATTCTCATGCGCTTTCCTTTATACTGAAAACATATTTAGTAACTAAATTATATTCTTTCTTAGTGGTATGTAAACATGACTATACAATCATTTAAACACACGCTTCCAGATGTTGGCCAAAATACTTACATTGACAGTTCTGCTAAAGTCATAGGCAAGGTGACGTTAGGCGAAGATTGCTCTGTATGGCCTATGGCTGTTATACGCGGTGACGTTAATCATATCAGTATAGGCAAAGGGACTAATATACAAGATGGTACAGTTTGTCATGTAACCCATGCTGGTAAGTATAACCCAGAAGGTAGGCCATTAATTATTGGCAATTATGTGACGGTAGGCCATGCTGTTATTTTGCATGCGTGTACGATTGAAGATTATTGTTTAATCGGCATGGGGGCTATTATCATGGATGGGGTGGTAGTGCCAAGTTTTACCATTATTGGGGCCGGTAGTTTAGTGTCGCCTAATAAAATATTAGAGCCAGGGTTATGGGTGGGAAATCCTGCACGTAAAAAAAGAGATTTAACCGAAGAAGAAAAAGAATTTATGCAATATAGTGCAGAGCA
>CAYSTH010000124.1:0-6341 GCA_964433995.1 uncultured Francisellaceae bacterium
ATTTTGGAATATGTGATGAGACATGTTTGTGTCGAGATCCTATAACTGCTGAAAGCTCGTTTTTCATATTTTTATTGGTTAGCAATTATATGAGAATTGGCCATTATTTTCTAGAATAAGGTACATTGCGTGATTATGCACTATTTGAAATAGCATTCAGCATTTTAATAGAAAAAACATCTGTGTTTTTCGGGATTTTTAAAAATTATAGGTAAACTTGCGTTTGGGGAAATAATTTTTTGTAAAAAAAAATTAAAATATGGCCACCATTGCGGTGGCCAAGTATCAACCTATCTATACCAACTCTTGCGCTGTAACAAAAGTGTCATGTTCTTGTTGCGTGACATACGCTTGTAATACAGTCGTATTGTTATCCAATACTTCCAATTGTGATTCAGTATTTTCTAATTTTGGGAGCATATCAAAATCAATGTCATTTGCTGTTCTTAAGACTTCTGTCAATTTGATTTCAGGTGAAGATTTAGATTGAAACCAATTGGACGAGTTTAATAATTCTGCAGCCCATTGTGAACAGCTTTGCGGGAGCTTTGCAAAGCGGAGCTATAAAGGTTTTCCCTTTGGCGATATACTTGAGAAAGGATGCGCCACAGGGAAAGGACGGATAACCTCTATCTAGGAATAGCTAAAACGGTCTCAAGATTCCGTATTTGATTCGTGGTGAGGGCATGCCACTATAATCAATTTCGATGTCAGCTTTAGAAATGATGTCTTGTTCTGAACCAGAATCTGCATTTACATTATTTTTAGCTCGAACCGATTGAAAAAAGTAAGAAGTAACTGATTTGATTGCATCAGAAGGAAAGGCTCTAGCCGAATAAACATAACCTAGATGCTTCAAACAATTTTGATAAGTATATTTCTCCCCTAATTCCTGAATAGTGTCAAGCTTAGTTTTTGGGTTTGCAGAATATAATTTATCAAAAATAGCTTTTTCCTCGTTTAAAGCTCGTTTTTCTTTTTCTCTTTTTTCTTTTATATCATAGATAATGGTAAAAACATTCCTCATATCCTTCTCAAGTCTATTAGCATACCATTTAGGGAAATGGTGAGAAAGTTGCAAGGCAATTAACTCAATCGGTTGGTTCATAATGAACGATTTTTGATCTTCTTTGATTAGACAAGCTCCGAATAAAGAAAATATTTTCTTCTGATTTTCTAATAAAGCTGCCTGGTATTTTTGGAAAACGGTATTCAGGAAAGGCTGTTGCTTAATCGCAGCCTCAATTTGTAGAGAAGACATGCCGTCTAACAGCCGATAGGTATTATCTACATTATGATTGTAACGAATGAGGTTAACTGATAAGCTTAATGCCGTATGACCATCTTCATCTACAATTTGAAAATTAGGTTTAGTTTTGACCAATAAGGACAAAACTGTATCACAAAAATCTTTTTTTTCCGAGATATCTTCATTCTTTGCAGCATACATTAATGCAGTTTTACCCGATGCACTCGTTGCATTAATATTGGCATTTGCTTTAATTAGCCTCTCTACTACTTTAGCGTGTCCTCTTGCAGCAGCCTTCATCATAGCTGTTTTATTCTTATTGCCTGTTGATTCAATATTTACACCTTTTTTTAGTAATAACTCTACAATGTTAATATGGCCTGATTCGGCAGCTAATATTAAAGCAGTATCTCCATTTTCACATTGTGCATTTAAATCTGCCCCATTCTTAATTAAAAATTTCGCTACATCTATACAACCATAAAAAGAGGCAATCATTAAAAGTGTGTACCCTTCATTGCTTAACACATTAAAATCAGCACCCTTCTGAAACAACCATTCAACCATAGCAATTTGATTCAACTTTACGGCCATCATGAGCGGCGTGAATCCGTATTGATCCTTTCCTTCTAAAAGAAGAATATTTTTTTGTAATAACAAACCAGCAACATCAAATTGTTCATTGATGACAGACAAGATGAAAGGGGTATTGCCTTTGTAATCTACAGAGTCTAATTTAGCACCCGCCTGAATCAACTTTTTTACTACTTCAATATGCCCTTGTTGAACGGCCATCATTAAGGCGTTATAACCTCTATATTTTCTATCTATTTTAGCTTTTTTTTCAATCAACAAATCTACTATTTCAGTTGTTCCGTTATGAGCGGCCATAACGATTAGAGGCTCTCCATACATGGAACGTGTGTTTACATCCGCACCATCTTCAATTAACTGACGTATATATGTGACACTTTTTCTATTTTTTATGGCTTTTTCTAGAAAAGCATCCTTTATGTCTTGACAGGGAATATTAGTAGGCGGAACTACACTATTTATTATGACATGACAAATGAAGGCATCTTTATCTATATAATAATCTAACAAATTTAAAACTTCTGAAAAACGAGGAAACCAATTATCACCTTTTGTCAAATGTGAAATCGCTAAACCTGATTTATTATCATCGGTTAAGTTACGTAAGAACCAAAGCCGATTAGTTTTAGGCTTAATAGCGCTCAATATTTTTGTTACCATAGTTAAATCATTTTCAGAGTGAGCAAAAGCATACTTTAACGGTCGTACTCCTTTATGATCTTTTAACTTCAAATAATTATCCAATGCTTCTTTAGAACATATTTTTAAAATGCGATCTAATAAAAGTATATTTTTATCTTTTATAGCTTTTGAGAATGAAGTATCTCCAAATTTTTTATCTTGTTTCTCATATTTTAACCAATCTCCTATGGGCAATATTCTGGCAATAGCTAAAAATATCGTTATGGGCATATAGTTAACAACGAAGCTTTTAAATAGCACGCGTGCCCCAGAAAAAAAAGCATTCATATATGAATCCATTACTTCAAAAAACTTCAATATTTGATTAAACATTCCAATCAGTATATGGTTTAAGAAGACGTAAGGGTTTAAAGCTATATAGGTACATAATTTTGTAAAAAAAATAATTAATTTAATAATTATATTGGTAAGAATTTTTGCTCTCGGATATAGAAATGATGAAATAACTTTCAAGGAAATATTATATATATCGTTTACAATTTTTTTTATTCTATCTTGCCTAAACATGAAACACATTCCTACTAAAAAATAGATAAGGGACAAGGGTTGACTATATTAGTGTTTTTTAACTAAATTTTTGGGTTTGGATGAATTTTACCGCTAAAAAAATAAGATAAATCCTAGTTTAGAGTATGTACACACATTAATTCTCTAAATATCCTAAAAACTCGCTCTATAAGTTCTTATAACTTCTGAATTATATGGTTAAAAAAAACAAGATCAATTCTTATTTTCAATAATTGGCGTGCTAGTTTAGTGTGCATGCAATAATTCTAAGTCTCCTACGCTAAAGCTTCAGAGAACAAGCCCCCCCTCTTTGTTAGAGGGGAATTTATATCGCACCAGCTCGCTATTTTTATGCCAACTCCTGCGCTATAAAAAAAGTGTCCTGTTCTTGTTGCGGGACATACGCTTGCAATACAGTCGTATTGTTATCCAATACTTCCAGTTGTGATTCAGCATTTTCTAATTTTGGGAGCATATCAAAATCAATGTCATTTGCTGTTTTTAAGACTTCTGTCAATTTGATTTCAGGCGAAGATTTAGATTGAAACCAATTGGACGGGTTTAATAATTCTGCAGCCCATTGTGACCAACTTTGTGGGACTTCGATTGCCACTTCGCTTATTGGATTGGTTTTAGTTTCTGTGTGATTCGTCATTTCAATATCAAATTCAACAGATGTAGTATTGTTCTTAGAATCAATATACTCTTTCGGCTCGATATCCCCTTCAATTATTTCAGCATTTTTTAATGCTAACTTTGCTTCAGTGTATTCTGCAAAAGTGATACTCGGTTGATCGCTTAGATCATGTGTTTGGATGTATTCTTCAAGAAAATTAACCATTTCGGCATTTTTTACCCTTTTCGCAGACTGCAATGGTGTTTCACCAAACGAGTTGAGAATATTAAGTGAAGCTCCATTATCGAGCATTAACTCAAGTAAATCTGCTTCGTTATCTTTGTACTGCATTAACATATGTAAAGGTGTACCATCTATTGGTCTATAACCATTATATGAACCTGTAAAATAACCATATTCATTAAAATCTATGTGATGGTTTATCAAACTTTGTATAATATTATTATCTGAATAATAAACTAATACATGAAGTACGGTCGCTTCTCCGAAGAAAATACCGTGCATAGATGATGAGCCAAAGTTAATACCTTGTGAATTGCTAATGGAAATTGCGAACTCCCATGAAACTGGGCTGGATAATGAACCACCTGAATCTAAAAAATCGTTTAACTTTTCAATGTTTTTATTGTCAATAACATCTACTAAAAAATTATATGTAGTAGAATTTTTTACATTAAAATTATGTGTTTGTATCGGATCAAAATAAGGAGCAGAAGTAATAAGCATGTATAACTACCTTTTAAGCATATAAAAAACTCGCCGATTACAGCACAATTTATCTTTTTAAACAACTTGCACTACATGTCTAACTCATACGTGTTTATACGCTCTTTTTTTAAAACTAAAATGCCTCATATTTTTATGCCTCTCATTCGAGAAGCAATAATGGCTGTTAATGAAAATATTCTGGCAACATAAAATTATGAGCTACTCTTTCTTTTAAAAATTGTTCCATCTCAACAATGTTAAAATTGATGCCGGGTTGAACGAGTTGTTCGTTTAAGCTCGCTTGGCGTGCGCTAGTTGACATAATTATTCCTGCTTATTTATGATATCAATATTAAGTCAGGAAGTTTACAATCGCTTATAGCTAAACACAACTGTGATTATCAGGTAATACCTTTCATCGTGCTTTACTGAAAAAAACAGGGAAATATTTTTGTTGAAGGATGCCGACTATTCCTCAACCCTCACCCGTCTTGGCCGCTAACGCTATGGCCAAGCCACCCTCTCCCATGCGCTTCGCTTTGGTAGAGGGGACTTTAGATCGCGCCAATTTACAAAACATCTGCTTATGTTATTTTTTAGCAAACGCCTTAGCCAAAGCATCTCCCATAGATGTATTGGTAATCGGCACTGCTTTTGGCTTTGCTTTGTTTACCTGATTTTTTGAAGCAGGTTGATGCATTTTATTTGGTTGAGGTTGTGCGGCATCACTTAAGCGCATGCTCAACTGTATGCGTTTTCTGACCACATCGACTTCAATTACTTTAACCGTCACAATTTGTCCTACTTTAACGACTTTATGAGGATCTGATACAAATTGTTGCGCCATTTGCGAGATATGAACTAATCCATCTTGATGCACACCAATATCAACAAAGGCACCAAAATTCGTCACATTACTGACGACGCCATCTAAGATCATGCCTGGCTTAAGGTCTTGTACCGTTTCGATACCTTCTTTGAATTCGACCATTTTGAATTCAGGCCGTGGATCTCTACCGGGTTTATGCAACTCGGTTAAGATATCTTGCACAGTTGGCACACCAAAATGTTCGTTGGCAAAATCTTGTGGTTTTAAGGTTCTTAATACATCCACATTGCCCATAATCGCTTGAATAGTTGAACCAGTTTTTTCTAGTATATTTTGAATCACAGGATACGCTTCTGGATGCACCGCTGAAGCATCTAAGGGGTTATCTCCCCCTATAATGCGTAAGAATCCAATCGCTTGTTGGTAGGTTTTATCGCCTAATCTAGGCACTTTTTTGATAGCGGCACGATTTTCGAAACGGCCATTTGCCTCACGAAATTGTACAATATTTTGTGCCACTGTTTCGTTTAAGCCTGCAATGCTCTTTAATAAGGGCACAGAAGCTGTGTTGACATCGGCACCCACAGCATTCACACAATCTTCTAATACTGCTTCTAGGCCTTTGCCTAATTTTACCTGGTTCACATCATGCTGATACTGTCCCACACCAATGGCTTTAGGATCGATTTTAACCAGTTCTGCGAGTGGATCTTGTAAACGCCTTGCAATCGATACTGCACCACGATAACTCACGTCTAAATCGGGAAATTCTGCTGCTGCCAATGCCGAAGCCGAATAAACTGATGCACCCGATTCAGATACCACAATTTTCGTTAATTTTAATTCAGGGAATTGTTTGATTAGATCAGCAACCAATTTATCGGTTTCTCTAGAAGCTGTGCCATTACCAATACTCACCAATTCTACACCGTAAGTGGCAGATAACTTAGCTAAGATCTGAATAGATTCATCCCATTGATTTCTAGGGACATGAGGGAAAATAGTGATTTGATTTAATAATTTGCCTGTTTCATCGACAACCACTGCTTTAACGCCTGTTCTTAGGCCAGGATCAAGACCTAACACAGCTCTACGACCCGCAGGTGCTGCCATTA
>CAYSTH010000125.1:0-6159 GCA_964433995.1 uncultured Francisellaceae bacterium
GATCTTCTTTTTTGACATTATAAAGCGGATTATTATTTTCAGGTGTCCTATCTTGATAGGCATCATAGCTATCTCTGCTTTTTTGAGAGAGTACTTTTAAACTATCGTCTATGCTTTCAACTAGTCTACTTTTAGATTGAAGGGGAAGAAAAACAGAAGATTTTTTTGCTTGCTTTGCCTGAATTTCATTTTTTACAGTTAAAAGCGCTTCTGTGATTTGTATCATTTTTTCTTTGGGTGGCATATGAGGATTTTCTGCAAGCTGGTTAGCTTTTGTTAACAATTTTTCTATTTGATCTTTTCTTTCGACATCAACATAGAGTTTCCATTTCTTTTTACTGTAATCTTTTTTTAGATTTTGCACATTTTTTATTAATAATTCGACTTCTAACTTTTCTTCTAACAGCAATTCTTGAGCTGTTAATTCGTGCCTATCTGTTGGCATTTGATTCAACTGAGGCGTGCGAACAACTTCCCCATAAAGATAAGTAATGCCTTTTTCTTCTTTGCTTTGTGTATATTTTACTTGCGTATTCGGTGGAATAAGTACTTCTCGTTCTTTTGAATAAAAAGAAAGAGGTCCTATATGTTTACCAATGATATTTGAAAATACGGTGCATACTGCTCCAGACTTTGCTTTAAAAGTTGGCTTCTCTTTGCTCGAGCTGATAAAACCTCTCTCAGAAAATACTTCTGTGCTTCCTTCTATGGAGGCTACTTTTTTTTCTGTCAGCTCTTTGGGTGGCGCTTTATCTACTCTAAATGCATGACTTACTTGTACATTATCTATTTTATTTAATCCTAATGCCGAAAAACCACTATGCAACATCACTTCTATCATATCGTTTTGAAATGTGCTTTTTTCTGGTGAGATGGCAAGATCGCCTCTGAGTATACCATTCATGGTTTTATAATAGTTTTGAGTATAAATATTGATGGCACACTTTTCTGCATAAGATAAATCTTCGAGTTCTTTGTTTTTATCTCTTTTGTTAAAATAAGCTTCAGTAGCCCAATTACTTTGTCCACGCGAGGCAAAATGAGGATCTTTTTTTGGTTTTTGTGCCGATTGGTTTTTAAGATAATCGATATACAAAGTATGATAGCGCTCATCTAATGTAAGGTGTCCTGCATTAAACTGAGTTAAAATTTCACTAAAGTTAAATTTTTTATTTTCTATTTCAACAAAGTATGCATCATTTTCTACACTAAAAGTGACTTCTTTTTTGAGCAATAACATTTTCATTATATACTCATAATCAAATGTCGCTTGGTTTTTAACTTCAGGGCCTTGTATCAGGCCATGTAAAGAACTTTCTAAAGAGCCAAACAAACCCTCAACATCGCCAGAAGCAAAGTGTTTTTGATGACTCTTTTTCATACTATACCCACATTTTAAAAATAACTTATCTAGTAATGATTGATTTTTATTTTAAAAAGTTCAGTATTTATGAAATCTCAGACAATATAACCACTGTGAGCATTGTCAGTCATGATGGGATCAAGCTTGTAGATACTACCTTGTAATACGCTTCCTGCTACACTATCTACCTATATATATCAAAGCTTAGATAGACAAGATGTTTCGCAGAACAAGCCGCATATTTTGGCTAGCATGACACTGCTCTCACTAATTGTGCCATGATAGCGCTATAATATTGATATGTTATATTTTCCTAATTATTTTTAAGTTTTTTCATCGTGGCAGAAAATAACATATCTATCTCGCTTAGCAAGATCCCTTCTAGCATATGGGTGCTTGGGTTCGTCAGTATGTTGATGGATATTTCTTCTGAAATGATTCACAGTCTGCTGCCATTATTTATGGTTGGCACATTAGGCGCAACTGCATTCACTGTTGGTATAATTGAAGGATTGGCAGAATCCACAGCTCTAATAGTCAAAGTATTCTCAGGTGTGCTCAGCGATTATTTTGGTAAACGTAAAGGCCTAGCTGTTTTTGGATATGCCTTAGGCGCTTTAACTAAACCGCTTTTTGCTATTGCACCAACCAGCGGTATTGTGCTCACCGCACGTTTGTTAGATAGAATAGGCAAAGGTGTACGTGGCGCACCACGCGATGCACTGGTAGCAGACATTGCACCACCAGAAATACGTGGTGCCGCATTCGGTCTTAGGCAATCTTTAGATACCGTAGGTGCATTTCTCGGCCCATTACTCGCTGTAGGCTTAATGTTATTGTTCGCTGATAATTTTAGAGCCGTATTTTGGGTGGCTGTTATTCCAGGAACACTTGCCGTAGGTTTATTATTGTTTGGTGTGCATGAACCTAAACAACATTCGGGAAAAAAACGCACGAATCCCATTCGTCGAGAAAATCTTAAACGGCTAAACTCCGCATATTGGTGGGTAGTCGGCGTGGGTGCTGTTTTTACACTGGCACGTTTCAGTGAGGCATTTTTGGTGTTACGCGCTCAGCAAAGTGGTATTGCTGTTGCATTGGTGCCATTAATTATGGTGGCGATGAATATCGTTTATGCTGCATCCGCTTATCCGTTTGGCAAATTGTCCGATAGAATAAACCACAAATTCCTTTTGGCGTTAGGTTTGATTGTTCTCGTTGCTGCCGATTTTATTTTAGCCATGAACCATCATTGGACAACTGTACTGGCAGGCGTTGCGCTGTGGGGCATTCATATGGGCATGACTCAAGGTTTGTTGGCAACCATGGTGGCAGATACCGCGCCAGATGATCTTCGTGGTACCGCTTTTGGCTTCTTTAATTTAATCAGCGGCGTTGCCATGCTGATTGCCAGCGTGGTTGCAGGCTTACTGTGGGATCATTTGGGTGCATCTTTCACTTTTTACACGGGTGCTGGGTTTTGTCTATTGGCGTTACTTGGCCTTTTGAAACTTTCTTTCTTCGTCAAGTTTGAATAATTTTATTTTTTCTGAATATTCTCTCAAAAAACCCTTCACCTGTTTGGACTGGTATGACAGTTCTGTTAATTATGTCAGTGCCTTTTTAAAAACTTTGTGTAAAAAAACAGATCTTAAGTTAAAAGACACTGTCTAAACTTTTTATTAAGACATTTCATATTATTCTCAAAAAGCGTTTTTGATTCACTCTTTTTTAGGAGAAATATTATGTTGTATTCAAAAATATTGTCCCTCCTATTTTCTTTCACTTTGGGCTTCTTTATGTTTGTACAAAATGCCTCTGCTCAACAAACCGATGAAGGTTTAGATCAGATCTGTGATTTATCAGATGGCACATGGCATACCAGTGCAAGTGGATGGGCTTGTTGTTGGAATAATTGGGGTTGTTATGGTTGCACCAATGGCAATTGTTTAATGAATTGTAAAACACCAAAATGTAAAAAAGCCAATACAATGAACACAGCAGCTCCTGGTCAAAAAGAAGTCTCTGGGCTTGCTCCCAAAGAAATGAAAGCGCCCATTATTCCAGCGCCTAATACTAAAGGTAAACCTGTTATTTTTAAAGGCACGCTTATCAATATGCCTTAGTAACAAAATCAGTTTAAAATTAAAAGCTGATTTTGATAGATGAATGACAATAGGATATATCGAAATTTTTTGCATTTTTTCATATATCAAACTTAGTCTACATAATATATTGAAAAGGTTGATTAGAGTGAAAATGGCTGATATCTTTAGATAAGTGATTTTGAGGTGTCGTTATGTCGAAAAGAATATTAGCCATTTGTCACAGTGCTGGTGACAGCCAAGCCATTATCTCCACCGCAAAATCTCTTTCCTCAAAAAAAATTTCTACCACAGTTTTAGTCATCGGCAAAATGGCCAAAACAAAAGTTTCTGAAGAGCTTGAACAAACAAAAAATGCAGAATCCCCTTATCTTGATATGCTCGATATCGATTTATTATGCGAAGAAAAACCTATCCAGAATGATCTTTTAAAATTATCTGGCACAGACTTAGAGAAATTAATTCAAGCTATTGAAAATAAAAAGTTTGATGGTTTATTGGTGGGTACGCCCTCTTATGTCTCTCCGGATAAACAAACTATTATCTCTCAACAAATTTTAGAAAGATTAAGTACAGGCCTGCCATCGGCTGTATTCAGTGATTATGCCTTCTATGAAGATAAACATACCCTCAGTAAAGATAAATGGTTTAACTTAGCCACAAAATTTTTAGTGCCCTTTAAAAAAGCCATTGAGGCATTTAAAGCTAATCATGAAAATACCGTAGTTGTTGGACTCCCCGCAATTGATAGTCTTAAACTTAAATATGCCCCATGGGTAGAAAATGAACCACAAACCCGTGAGGCAATATTAAAAAAATTGGCCAGTGCAAAACTCGATACAGCACATCCTTTTGTGTTTGTGGCTGGTGGAAAAGCGGGGGATGAAGATTTAATCGAAGCATTGGCCATGGCCTCAAAAGAAGTACCCGACTTAAAGATTTACATTGGGGTGCATCCAGCAGCCGAACATAGCTACATTGCGAAACTGCAAACCATTATTGATCAACATCAAAAAAACAATATCATGTCTATTTTACCTAAAGGGTCGATAGAAACCGACGAAGCAGTTTATTTGTCTCAAGGCGTCATATCCGTTAGTTCAACGGTAAGTACCACAACAGCCGCTTGCGGCAAATTGGCAGCTTATTTTCAACAAGATAAAAATCCTGAAGATTCAAGTGTGCCTTATATTGTTGCAGATCGTCACAATGCTCGATTTTATTCAACAAGAAATGAATTAATCACTTTTTTAAAAGAAGCAAAAGCAGCTTCTTATAAAATTAATGCTAATCAAGTTATCGTACACAAATCTGCCTCAGATAATATTGCTGATACAATAGAAGATATGTTAGAGGAAGAAGAAGCTAAAACCTCTCTTCTTGTTCGTGAACAAAGAGCCTTTAGAAAAATAGGGCTTGGTTAATCAAACTGAAGCTTAATTTCAAGTATTTGTATTTTCTGGTGCTATTTCTGACGGATTGGGCAATCCTGCAGCTGCTTCAGTAGCTATGACTGCTGGTATTTTTTGACAACCAAGAACGAAACTTGTCATCGTAATTGAGCCCAATGTGCCGCCTTCTACGAGCACATCGGGCACTTGCTTCTCTACAGCTGATAAACCCGCTAAATAAGCCAAAGGAAGAAAATGTTCTGGTGTAGGCACCGCTTGTGAGTATGCTGGGTGGTTAACAGCTTGAATAAGATTTTCTGGTTGTGTTGTCATTATTTGCTGAATAGCTTTATCAAAATCGACAGCCCAATCATAAGCACCTTCTCTAAGATGCCAATCAATTTTCCGCAAATTATGCACAACATTACCACTACCCAAAATAAAAATGCCTCGCGTGCGCAATGCTGCTAAACGTGCACCCAATTCGATATGATATTCAAGGCTTTCACCAGCATGTATTGAAAGCTGTACAACGGGTATATCAGCTTTAGGAAAAACATGGGCAAGAACCGACCATGTGCCATGATCAATACCCCAACTCTCATGATCTAAAGCAACAAAACTGGGTTTGACTATATCCACAATTTCTTGTGCGACATCTGGTGCACCAGGTGCTGGGTAATTGAAGTCAAATAATGCTTGTGGAAAACCATAAAAATCGTGGATAACTCGTGGCATTTTCATCGCTGTCACTGCACTGCCATTTATATACCAATGTGCAGAAATAACCAGAATGGCACGCGGCGTTGGTAACGTTCTACCTAATTCACGCCAAGTTGCCGTAAATCGGTTAATTTCTAGCGTGTTCATTGGGCTGCCATGACCAATAAAAGCAGCGGGCATTTTAGTAACTGTACTCATTATTGCAAGTTGTCCTATTTTTAGACACATAATCTTATGATAGCTCTATAATATTCATATACCTAAACTATATAAATAAAAATCTAGATATTCAGCATCATAAGCATGAGCATGTTAAAAAAATTCTTATCTGAAAAAAACGACAGTCTGGAGATCATTAATGCCATCTAAAATAAAAGAAAGCACATCCGAAAAAGGGTGGTACGAAGAAAAAAATTCTGCTTTTTTATACCGTCATTTAGCCAATAAAGAAACCACTCCTCGCCTAAAAAATTTATTTTCACAATTAGCAGATGCTGCCGAAAAACAAGCTGACATATGGCTAAAAAAAATACCTGTTAATCAACACCATGATATTCACTACCAACCTAATCTTAGA
>CAYSTH010000126.1:0-6069 GCA_964433995.1 uncultured Francisellaceae bacterium
TACAGAAGAAACTTGATTGCGTGAAATCATTCCTGCTTCATAAATGCAACCATACTTTAAACAATTTTGAATATTGTATCGATCGCCTAGCTTTTGAATAATTTCTACTTTTTTACTATGCAACTTTTCTTTTTTTAGCTTTTCAAATAATCTTCCTTCTTCGATACAGAGAAACATTTCTTTTTTCTCTTGCACTTCAAAATTATCTACGTATACCTTAGGACACGTCTCACCATAAGATACCACTACGTCTTTTATCATTCGTGCAGAACACAAAGTAAAGTATCCTAAATCTATTAGAGATTGTATCGGAATGCCCGACGAATGATTGAGCATATCAAAAATCATTGCATCCTTCCTCCCTTGACTTGAGAAATAGTGAAGAGGATCAAATGCGTAGCCATCTCGAAATATATTATTTTTTATAACGTTATCACATTTTAAATCTAACGATTTTGAACAACCAAGCAAATGTATTTTTTTAAGACAGGGATTATCCGTCACATCTAATAACTCTAATTTTGGGTGGTTATTTAAATTGATAGAAATCAATAAGTTACCTTGACATAATAAACTTTTTAAATTTTCAAAATATTCAACATGTTGTTCTTCAATAATCAATCGAGTGAGGCAAGAAGATAGATTTAAGACATTCCCTCCTTGATTTTCAATGGCTTTTTTAATAAGAACCTTATTCACAAAATTTAAATTTTCATCTCTTACTTCTAGGGAAGTAATATCTTTAGTGTTTAGCATACAAGACAGAATATTTACTACGTCAGAACCAAGCTTTACAGGGCTCGTGGGATCGGCATTCATTTTAAGAAAAAAATCGACTTCAGCTTTTTGCCTGTCTATGATTTTTTCAATAGCGTGCTTAAATTCAATAGGGGCTTTTGCAGCAGTCAAAACTGGAGGGAGAGTGTTATCTAAATTATAGAGTCGGTTATATAAAGGTTGCAAAAACACAGCCTGCGAACCAACAAAATTAAATTGTTTACTCAATTGTTTGAAGGTTATTAACTGAGGAACCGTCAAAAATTGAACAAGATATCCAGGGATTTCCTCTGGAATGATATCTAAAAAATGATTAGCATTCGCCTTTTTTTGCACTATTTCAGATTTTCTTTTATTGTGCATTTGTTGAAGTGTATTAATAACCAACTGTAAATCTCCTAGTATTCTAGGTGCATACCAAGCTGGAAAATTTTGCGATAATTGAAAGGCAGTTAAATCCATGGGTTGAGTCATGACAAACGCATTAGTGTCTTCTTTAAGAATACACGCGCCAAATAAGTCAAACATCTTTTTCTGGTTTTCTAAAGCCGCCTGTTCAAGTTGTTTTGACAACAGTATTTCTAAATTAGGTACTGTTTCAAGAGTTATTTTGACTTGTTCGGCAGACATTGCATTATATAAACAAAAAGCAGCATCTAAATGCTTTCTATCAAGTGCCCAATCTAAAGCGGTTAGTTCATCTTCTTCATCTGGTTGGCCTGGGTTTGCTCCCGCTTTAATGAGCGATATGATTGCTTTAACAGAACCTTGTACAGCAGCAAATCTAAGATAGAAATCTTTTTGCTCTTGCGACAGATGACTTAAATTAGCTCCCGCTTCAATCAATACATTTACTGCTCGTAAGTGCCCTCTATAAATAGCTTGTAGTAACGCCGTGTTACCTTCTTGGTTTGCAATCTCTAAATTAGCACCTGCATTGATTAACCATTTTAAGGCATGAGTACATTCAAAATAAGCCGCATTAGCTAATGCAGTGTTACCACCTTTTTTTGCCCTTGCATCTAAATCTACTCCTGCTTTAACTAATAAATCTAGTTTAGGACATGCTTCAGAAAAGATTGTTCCTCCAAGCGCATTTCTCTCTGCACCTACTGTAACAGAGAGAACAGCTTCATATCCTGCCTCTGGGTCTATTTTTGCGCCTGCATCAATCAATAATTGCACTTTGGTTGCATCAACAGAAAAACAAGCGTCTAACAATGCTGCATTTTTTTCATTTTGGCTTAAATTATCGAAATTTTGCGCACCAAATAGGCTGCCTAAAAAATGACCGAAATCCATCACTACTCTCCAGGATTCTTAACTATTTATTACTACATAAGAAAGACAGGCAGCTTACCATGTAATTTGGCTATTGCAATTTATTATCCGACGTACGGTAGTTAAAAGTGGAACATTCACAATCGATTAGTAAGTAGCCCTAGGTCACGAATATCATCAACTGACTTTAAAAAATTAAGATTTAGAAAAACTAAAACGTTTTTTGGGATATTCTTGCAAATACACTTCTTTAGGATCTTTATTTTCTACTTGGTTAGCATCAACAGAAAAATGTTTGACACAAGCTTCTTTCCAAGTAGCTGGTTGAATTGAATTAAAAAGCGCTTGTACACGTTGTTCTTCTGCTAATTTAGATAATAACGTGTTATCTGTAGCCTTTAATTTGCTTCTGAGCACGGTAAATAATTCATTTTGGCTTAATACATTATTTAAATGTTTGGTCATTTTGACTCACCTATGGTTACACAACTTGTGTATGATGATTAACTAGGTTGAGATATTACCAAATACTCTAACTAAATCAAAATGATATTCGCTATACCGTCTGTCATTAAATATCTTGGAATTGTTAGTTATTGTACTTAATCATTAAGTCGTCTAGCAATTTACTTGCCCCTATTCTAAACCATCGAGGATGAAGCCATTCTGGTGCCAGTGTCTGTAAAACCACATCAATAAACTCATTCGCTATTTTCATGTTTTGGACGCCACCTGATATTTTGATGCCCGCTTTTATGCCGGTGGTTAAATAATGATTTTTAATTTGATTGGCAATAATTCTGACGGCTTTCGTTGTTGCCTGTACAGCGTATTTACCTGTTGAGGTTTTAATAAAATCACAATGTGTTTTTAAGCAAATATCTGTTGCCAGCCTAATTTCATCATCTGATAATGCACCCGTTTCTAAGATAGCTTTAAATATTTTGTTCCGTGGAATGAGCTCGCGACAAGAAAATAAAAAATCTTCTAGCATATTGGGATTTAATTGAAAATCACGATAAGGGATAACCATATCGATTTCAGTTGCCTCTAAATCTAGTGCTTCGTAAATTTGAGAACGAACCTCGAGCTTAGGTAAATTGCCTAAGGGAAAATTGACTACGGTACAAAAACCAATCGGCTGTTTGATGAGCTTTTTAGCCAAAGGCAACATATTTGGGTACACACAAATTGCTGCAACAGGTTTACTTATCTTATTAATATTATGACAAAGAGAAGCTATCTCTGTTTCACTCGCATCAGGATTTAAATTAGTGACATCTAATAAAGGAACAATGTCTTCTATTTGAAAGGCAGGTGATAGATTTGGAAACACAGCTTCTCCCTAAGGCTAAATAATCTAACTCATACTCAATTCCCTACGTACCGCGCTTTATGCGCGGTATCCAACAGGTATATAGAATGAGTAGCTACCTATCTTAATAATTTCAAAATTTAAAGTAAAAAAAGACCCTATCTCTGTATAATAGGCGTAATCAAGATTTAAATCATTATTTGTTTGTTACATGGAACATAACTTATGTCCTTATTATATATATTATCTAGTATCATTACTTTAATTTTAGCTATAAGCCTTATTTTTGTTTATATCAATAAAATGCTAGCTAAAAAGATAGGTGAGCAATTTACCCTGCTCAATCAACAGCTGCTTCAAGCAAATATACAAAATTTAACTAGCATACAAAGCTTTCTTGGCAATAATAATGCCGAACTGGATAGACAAGTACAAAATGCCCTCACCAGACACAATGACACTTTAAATAAACAATTTGATAAACTCACGTTATCAACAGAATTAAAGTTAGATAAAATTAGTGCACAACTCGATAAACGTTTAGAAAGCAGTCTAGAACGTACCAACGATACTTTTACCAATATTATTAAACGCTTAACCATTATTGATGAAGCACAAAAGAAAATTTCTGATTTATCGACGTCGGTATTAAGCTTGCAAGACATTTTAAATGACAAACGAGCACGTGGGGCATTTGGTGAATTTCAATTACACCAATTAATCAGCAATATTCTACCCGCGACAGTTTATGAATTACAGGCCATATTACCCAATCAAACACGTGTCGATTGTTTATTATCCCTTCCGGAACCTAATGGCAAACTGGCAATCGATGCCAAATTTCCATTAGAAAATTACAAAATCATGATTGATCCTGATTGCAGTTTACTAGAAAAACAAGCTGCTTTAACCAGATTTAAACAAGATATCAAAAAACATATTACCGATATTAGTAGTAAATATATTTTACCTGGCATCACTTGTGACAGTGCCTTAATGTTTATCCCTGCCGAATCGGTTTTTGCTGAAATTCACGCTCACCATGAAGAATTAGTTCAATTCGCTTTTGAAAAACGCATTTGGCTCACCTCGCCCACAACCTTGATGGCTATTCTCACCACAGCCAACAGCGTGATTAAAGATCAAAAAACCAAACAGCAAGTGCATTTAATACAAGATCATCTTCGTTTACTGTCTAAAGATTTCGAACGATTTGGTAAACGCATGGAAGATTTAACAAAACATATACATCAAGCTCAAAAAGATGTTGAAGACGTAAATACCTCAGCCAAAAAAATCACGAGTAGATTTATTAAAATAGACAATGTCGATCTGGATAAAACATCAGAGAAATTACTTACTGATGTTGAAAGCGTCTAAAATCTCGTTATTTTAAGTAGCGGCCTTTCCCTAAGTAAACTAAATTAATTATATCGGGAGAGGTAGATGAATGCTGGATTTCATTAAAACACTGCTTATAAATTGGGTTACCCACGAAGACTCACCTAGTGATTTTCCTCTATGTGATTTTGAACGTATTCGTTATGAAGTCAGACCTTGTGATGTCTTGCTCATAGAAGGCCGTAGCCGCGTGAGTGAGGTTATTAAGCATATTACTCACAGCCCATGGTCTCACGCAGGCCTGTATATAGGTCGTTTGCACGATATTGATAATCTTAGGCTTAGAAACCGTTTAAGTGATTTTTTTAAGGGTGAACCAAACGAACAACTGGTTATCGAAGGATATGTAGGGCAAGGCACTGTGGTTAATCCCATGTCTCAATATATTAACGATCATATTCGTATTTGTCGTCCCAGAGGATTATCCAGATTAGATGCTCAACAAGTGATTGAATATTCTATTCAACAATTAGGCAAAGATTATGATGTGAGACAAATTTGGGATCTCATGCGTTATTTATTTCCTTGGATGATTTTGCCCAGACGTTGGCGTTCGAGTATTTTCGAATACACCGCGGGAGAAACAACTCGTACCATTTGTTCAACCATGATTGCGCAAGCTTTTACGACGGTGAATTTTCCCATTTTGCCTTTGGTAAAACAGCATGAAGAAACAGGCATTGAGCTTATTTCTCGTAATCCTAGACTCTATACACCTAAAGATTTTGATTATTCGCCCTATTTCGACATTATAAAGTACCCCTTTGTGGCCTTTGCTGATCATGCTGCTTATCATGATTTACCTTGGAATAAAAAAGGCTTGATTCATAATGACAAAGAAGGTGTTTATGATCCTAATGCTAGCGCATCAGAATCGACTTTAATGAAACCTGCTATTGAAAATAATGCAGCTGAAAGTCCAGAAAACCCAACTAAAAAAAAGAAAAAAAGAAATTTATTTAAATTTATGCAAGAAAGCTCTAAAGAAGATATATTAGAAAATTTAATTAAAAAATCTGAGCCTGTAGCTAAAAAAGAGAAGCGGCAGGATTAAATCGATAAATCCCCCCGCCTCTTCGAGTCGGCCCCCTTTGGCATCAAAGGGGGCAAAATCGCAGCAAATTGTCATACCAGCGAAAACTGGTATCTAGTATCAAAACTGGCATGGCAAATTTCAAATTTACTGATTTATACAATAAAAAAAGAAGTCTTTGCCTGCCCCCTTTGAGGCCAAAGGGGGCCGTGAGCGCTTGTCCTGCGAAGCTTCAGCGTAGCAGGATAACGCGAGCGGGGGG
>CAYSTH010000127.1:0-5991 GCA_964433995.1 uncultured Francisellaceae bacterium
CAAGTCAGTTGCTAGACAAGCAACTTTGGGATTTTACTAAGTTAGAATTAGCACGATCAGAGGATAGTGGGCATGGTAGCCAAGAAAGACGATTGGAAGATTGAAGACGCCAAAAGGTTGTCACATTCAAAGTTATGGGAAATTCAAAGAAACTATTTTCATACTAAAGGCATCGATGCTTGGAAAGGCGAGGTGCCTTTTTACATTTCTTCAAATGCATTTATAGCCAATCGCTATGCTTCTTTAATTTTAAATATAATTAAGCAGATTAACTCTTCCTCACCTGATAAGATACCTGCTTTTCATATTATTGAACTGGGGGCGGGTACAGGTAAATTCAGCTTTTATTTTCTAAATGCTTTTTTGAATATGCTTCAATTAAGTGGAACGCCTGTTAAATTTTGCTATACCTTGACAGATTTCAGCGAAAAAATTATTAACAGCATTCAAGATAATCATAGTTTTCGTGAATTAAAGACACGTTTAGGTGCATCTCATGAAATTGAATGCGTGGTGTGGGACTTTGAAACAGCGCAACAATCTATTGTGAAGCCTGACTACACGCCTATTATTATTGCCAATTATGTATTTGATTGTATTAAGCAAGATAAATTTAATGTAGAAAATGGCATTTTGCATGAGGTGCAAATTGCGTTGAATAATCGATATTTAAAATTCGATGCAAATGCCCCAAAAACATTAAGAGATCTTGAGTTTAAAGAAAGTAATCTAGCAATAGATCCTAATCATTATTATGATGATCCTAATTTAAATAAAGTATTAACGTATTATCTTCAAAACTTAAAATCGGGCACCGAGTTTTGTTTGCCAGTGGGGGCGTTTAATTTTATTCATTTATTAGATAAAAATAAACCTTACTATTTATTAACGGGCGATAAAGGATTATCTGAACTTCAAGATTTTGAAGCAGCGAATAAAAGGGAGTTGATGTCTTATGACGGGTGTTACTCATTTTTATTAAATTTTAACGCATTAAATCAGTATTTTGATTTAATAGGTGGGGGGCATTTAGGCACAGAATATGTTTATACTTTTGGGGTGCATTTATACGGAAATCACTTAGCTAAAGACATATTACAGCATTTAAAAAATGATTTTAATGAGAACATATCAAAATTTGGCCCCAAAGAATATTTAAGTATATGCCAAGAATATCAGGCCAGTTGTTATCGTTTTAAATTAGATTCTATCGTCGATTTTATTAAATTATCTCATTATGACCCAGATGCTTATGGGATTATTCATGACAGGTTAATAGAATTGATTCCTGCCATAACAGAGTACAATAGACCAAACATACTGCTTGCCTTGCAAAAAGTAGAGAAAAATATTTATGTATTAGGCACGGCATTTGATACTTATAATTTACTCGGTATTTTTTATCAATTAACCAATGATCTAGATAAAGCAGAACAATTATTTCAACAATCTGTTCAAGTATTAGGACCATCGGGCCCTACGTATCATAATTTGGGTATTTTATATACCAATAAAAAAGAAAGACAAAAAGCCATTATGTATTTCGAAAAATCACTCGAAATAGAACAAAAGAATAATGTGGCCAAAAGAAAACTCATGCTTTTAAAAGGGGGATTTTGGACAAGATTAATTATACCATTATCAAAATTTGCGGTCATTTTAGCCGCCACATTTATGGCTTATCTTTATGTAAGACATGGCTAATATGGTAACGAAAAAAGCATTGCTCTCAGAATTAAAATCCATGGGCATTTTAAACGAAGCAGTGCTTCAAGCGATTATTTATACTCCCAGAGAAAACTTTGTTTCAGCAGAACAATTCAATTTAGCTTACAACAATGAGCCTTTAAGCATAGATTGCAACCAAACGATTTCTCAACCTTATATTGTTGCTCAAATGACCCAGTTATTAGTAGGGGAATCTAAGCTGCCCATCAATAAAATATTAGAAATAGGCACAGGTTCAGGTTATCAAGCGGCAATTTTATCCCATTTATCAAAACACGTTTTTTCAATAGAGCGACATGAATTATTATATACAAAAACCAAAAAGACATTATCAAGTTTAGGTTATCAAAATATTGTTTTAAAACATGGTGATGGTTTTGAAGGTTGGAAAGAACATGCCCCCTTTGATGGGATTATCATCACAGCCGCACCTAGCGAAGTGCCACAAACACTTTTAGCTCAGCTTTCTGAAAATAATGGCAGAATGGTCGTGCCCGTTGGCGGTAAACTATCTCAAGATTTGCAATTAATTGTCCGTAAAGGCAAAACAGAATATGTTGTTAAACATATTGAACTGGTGCGTTTTGTGCCTATGCTGCCTGGTAAAAAATAAGGTTTAAGTTTTAAGACGTAATCGGCATATTTCATAAATAACAGAAAAACCCATACAAACATAAACGTATGATTTTTCTATTGCCATATCGAAGCCTTCTAAAACTAAGGTTGCGCCGACCAATATGAGAAAACACAAAGCCAAAATTTTAAAACTGGGGTATTTGTCCAGCAAATCACTAATGGGTTTTAGGGCAAACATCATGATCAATACCGATAAAACCACAGCAGCAATCATGAGTGGTACCTGATTCACTAAGCCGACAGCTGTAATAATAGAGTCAAGCGAGAAGACAATATCAATCACTGCAATTTGTGCCATCACAAACCAAAATAAATAACTGCCAGAAGCTTTGCTTTTGTGATTAGATGATTCTTCTGTGTTATTTTCAGGTTCTGCAAAAAATAATTCAGAAAAAGATTTATAAATTAAAAAACTGCCACCTAAAATAAGAATGAAGTCTCGACCTGAAAAATCAAAAATAATAGGCGTCGTTAAACTGGCCATCCAAGAAAGGGTAGAGAGCAGACCAATCCGAGTGATCATGGCAAAAGAAAGCCCAATTGTTCGGCCTTTTTTTCTTAAATGTTCGGGAAGCTTGTTTACCAGCAAAGTAATAAAAATAATATTATCAATGCCCAAAACGATTTCTAGCATGGTTAGCGTGAATATCGCTAACCATGCTTCAGGAGAGGTAAATAAAGACAAGAGCATATATTAAGCTGCTTGAACCTGCACAGGTTCTTCTTTTTTAGGCATAGGTAGAATGAGATTCATTACCACGCCGACAATACCGGCTAAACCAATATCACCAAAAGGCAAATCACCAATGTTTAAGGTTAATCTGCCAACGGGAATAATTAAGATTAAACCCACAATCGTCATAGAACGTGGCTTCATTAAATCTTCTTTGGCAAGCGTCAATAAATGTAGACCTGTCACAGAGATAGCGCCGAATAGTAATACCGAAATACCGCCCATAACAGGAGTGGGTATTGTCTGTAAAAAGGCGCCAACTTTACCAACAAAAGCTAAGCTAATGGCAGCTAAGGCAGCCCAAGTCATCACTGCTGGATTAAATACACGCGTTAAGGCAACACCAGCGGTGACTTCAGCATAAGTAATATTAGGTGGGCCACCTATAAAAGCAGCAAAACCAGAAGAAACGCCATCACCAATCAGGGTGCGATGTACACCAGGAGATTTAAAATAATCGCGCCCTGTCACAGAACCGATAGCGGCAATACCGCCAATATGTTCAATGGCTGAAACAGTCGCAATAGGTAAAATCATGACAATAGCCTGCCAGTTCCACTCGGGCGTCACGATAGTCGGAACACTAAACCAAGATGCATTTCTAACAGGTTCTAAACTAACAAGACCCAAAATCGCAGCCAAAACATAACCGACAGCAACACCAACTAGAATAGGCACAAGCTGTAATTTACCTTTGGCAAACATACGGGTAAACACCGCAGACCCAAAAGCAACTGTCGCAACAATAAGCGCAATATTTTCAGGGAAAAGCTGTTCAGCACCATTTCCGGAACGCCCCATGGCCATGTTTATGGCTACGGGAGCCAAATATAAGCCAATCGCGGTAATAATAGGTGCGGTCACAATATGAGGAAAAAGACGGTTAACTAAACCTTGTCCGCGCCATTTAATTAAGGCACTTATTACGAAATACATGACGCTACTAACAGATAGGCCGCAAAGTGTGGCGGGTAAGCCCCATTGCTGAATGCCATATATAGTGGCAGGAACAAAGGCAAATGAGGAACCTAAAAAGACAGGTACTTGACCGCGTGTAATCAATTGAAACAATAGTGTTCCTACACCGGCTGTCAGCAAGGCAATACTTGGATTTAAACCGACCAAAATGGGCATTAAGACAAGGGCGCCAAAGGCAATAAATAAAGTCTGTGCGCCTAATAAACAATCTTTTAGGCGAAATTGATAATCATTAAATGGTGCCACTACACGTTCCCCCAGGCTTAAAGTACGAATTAAGTCAGTAACCATCAAATTCTGGGCGAATTATATAGCAAACTGGGTCTTTAAACCAGGGAACAGACTTTGTTTTGGGCAGAAGAATGGCTGAGCTTGTCTAAAATACCCCTTCTCTGTAGTGTTAGAGGAGCCAAGAGACGGGGATCTGCCTGCTGGCCGAAGCTTTAAGCGTAGGCTGGTGGAGAGTGCCTCGCTTGAGAGGGCTAAAGATTAGCACTGCCTGGCCTTTGAGCTTTAGGTTTACGAGGAGTTGGTTGAGTGGTGGATTCTTTTAAGCTAGGTGCGTTATCTGCATCAAATTTACCCATGAGCATCGCTTTATCAACTGCTTTTTTAAATTCTTCTTTTAACACAGTTTGTTTTTCAGGGCTTGCTTTAGAAAAATCAAATTTAGCACCAGGTTTTGAGCTCATGACAGCTAATTTGCAAATTTCGGCAGCTGTAAATCTAAAATCTTCAGGAGGGAGACTTTTGGGTGCGAAATATTGTACTTGATTACCATTTAATGCTTGTTTAATAGTTATATCTATGGTTGCTGTTCCAGAAGCATGGTTTAAATTAACGGTAATCGGTTTAGGTGGATTGGCCGCTGAAACACCAGAAGGTATTTCTAGCTTTTTTAATTGATCTATATTTTTAATATTAGGATGATTTATTTTAGCAGCATCACTTTTAAGATAATGTACTAGATTTTCTAAAGTAGCTTCTTGAATAACAGCTAAGGTGCGGGGAGGGCCAATACGCGTTGGCATAAAAGATGTGCTACTTCTATCACTCGTAAAAACGCTGGAGCTTCGAACTGAATTGGGGCTGCGACGGTAAGTACTTGTTAGATCACCATCATCCAGACCGCTAGCAGATCTTGCTCTAACTCTTGCTGAGTTTCTTGGGTCAGGGTCATCATTTACTTCTAAGAACGTTGATAAACGATCACTTAATCTATTAGCAGCATTTTCTTCAGGTTTTTCTGGAGAAGCAGCTTGTTTTAAGGCTGCATGAAAGGCATTTTTTTGTTCCTGAGTGCGGTAAAGATCGGCTCCTACAAAATTGTCATCGTTTTTTCTGGATTGAACAACAGAATTTTCTGTTAGTTTTTCAGATAATAACTTTACTTCATCAGCGGTTAAAGCCGCTTCAATTTTGCCTGTTGCAACATTTAATTTTATTTTTTGAATAATGTCTTTTAATTCAGATTTTTCAGCATATTTCTGAAGTTTGTTTAAAATTTCAGGATGATCCACCTTATCAGCTTCGCAATATAACCGAAACTTATCATCACCATTGTGTGCAGGAGGGGTGATTTGCCAGGCTACTCTGTCATCTTTTTTCACTTGAATGTGATTTAATATCACTTTTCCATCAGCCGAAATAACAGAGGCTTTTTTGGCGGTCAGTTTTTCTATATTATCTAATACATCTATTTGAGAAGGGTTAAGTTTTAAGCGACTTTCAAAAGTGCTTAAAATTTTATTATCAGTTTCACCTGCCACTTTTAGAACGGTTCTGAGTCTATCAGCATAGCTTTTATATTCTGCTTTTTTCTTTTTACCGCTTGCTTTACTTGAGAGGTCATCATAATGTTCGATTTGTTTTTGAACGAGCTCTAAATCACTATTTATTCCCGGTGTAGGGAGGGG
>CAYSTH010000128.1:0-5889 GCA_964433995.1 uncultured Francisellaceae bacterium
AACGAAAAGATTATTACAAGCAATTAGAAAGACAGCAACGTGGTACACTGGATATGACAGGTTGGTTAACGTGGTTTTTAGAGTGTCTTGATCGAGCTATTACTAATGCAGAAAGATTATTAGGCAAAGTCTTATTTAAAGCTCAACTTTGGAATAAAATTAACCAAAATCCTGTTAATGAACGACAACGTTTAATAATTAACCGCATGTTAGAAGATAATTTTGTAGGGCATATGAACACCTCAAAGTATGCCAAACTGGCGAAATGTTCTCCCGATACAGCTTTGAGAGATATACAAGCTTTAAAAGCCAGAGGGGTATTGATACAAAATTCAGGAGGAGGGCGCAGTGTCAGTTATCGTTTAATAGATTATCTTTAACGTTTTATTATTTAATATCTAAATCAATAAGAGCAATTTTTATCAGCGCATCTGTTTCAAGAGTTGCGTCTAATTTAATCACTTGGATGTGAAGTGGGAGTGCAGCAAGCCAGTCTAAGTGCTTGTTTTTAGTTCTGCTAATGAGATTGTTCGAATCATATTGGCTTGCCCATTCAATAAATGCTTCATGGTGTTCATACATGTCACCCCCTTTTAGGATACGACTACCAAATTGTTTTGTTTCTCTTTTTTTAATTCTGTTAAGTCGAGTAGGCGAATCTGCGTAAAGAAAAATAACATGTGTTAAATGGGGAATAATAAAATTACCCCAGTTACATAGCACACCCGAAACAATCCAATCATCGTGTTTATTCAAATCATTAGAAAGTAGTTTTACTCTGTCTTCTGGTGATCTTTTATTTGTAAATGGCGGATCAGTTGGTAACCAATAATATTCATCAGAATCAAAATGAGGTAACTGGTACTTTTGGGCTAATGCTTTACCTAAAGTTGAGCTGCCAGCACCAGCTGCCCCCATAATGAGTATTCTAAAAGATTGTGTAGACATGTTTTTTAACCTGACCTTAGTTAACACTTAGAGATGAGTTAACATTTCAAAAACAAATTTTTCTACTTCAAGATAATTGTCATGATGATCTTTGATTGTGTGAGGCGAAGAGCGCCATGCGAGTGATAGCTCAATTAGGTGGGCCCATTTAGGATAAGTTTTTTTAGCCCAATTTCCTGCGACAGTTTTTGAACCTTGGGTACCATGCTGTATGGCATACATAGCTCTGCAAATGGTTAACACAGCATAGAATTGAAAACCAATTGAACCTTTTGTATGTTCTACCCAATAACGCCATTCAAGGGCTTGTTCTTTTACATTGGTGATAAATTCAGATTGCGATATAGGGGTAATAATAGAAGTTGGGGCTGGCCCAAATAAGGTGATGCTATTTTCTTGAATCAGATAATAATTGATTAGCCAATCTGTACCTGCTTCTTTGATGTTAAATGGCTCACCAGGGCTAATAACAGCAATTTTACTCTTTTTATCTTTGAAGGTTCTTAACGTTTCTTTTGCAACATAAGCAATTTCGAGTCTGTCATCCCAATTTTTGTATTGCTTAATGAGTGATTCATGCATTTCATGAAGATGTTCAAATTCTTTTTGATTAATAAAATTTTCTGTGACAGTTAATATATCGATGTCACTAATTTGTTCATTAAAATCTCCCCAAACTAAGGAGCCATACACATAGACACCAACAAGGTTTTTGTTAAGAGTGGTGTGTAATTTTAAAATTAAAGATTGGAGTAGGTTATTGACTTCAATGTAGGGTATAAGTTGAGACATGTTCATCCATAAAGTTTTAAGTCAGCAAAGGGGACAATTTTCGAATTTTTTATATGGAAGCCATTATATGTCAAATCTTGGTGGGGTATAACCAATAATCGCATGTATATGGTGCAGTAATTAAGTGAGAATGAACCTCTTAACCTTCCATTATTAATAGATGGTATTATATAAAACCATCCATTGACAGTGAAAGGTTTTGCTATTATCCTTCCATTATAAATGGAGGGTTTTATGGGGGTATCTGTAGATTTGCTCAAACGCATCATTTTAGATCAGCGTGATGATCTGCGATGGCCAAAAGTGTATATACATCGGATTGTAGAACAGAAGCTTCATCGACTAAGTAAAAATAAAGAAATTATTGTCTTATCTGGTATTAGGCGATGTGGTAAATCAGTACTGTTAGAGCACATTAGAAAAATAGCTAAAACGGGGAATGACTATTACTTTAACTTTGAAGACGAAAGGTTAGTTAATTTCGGAACCGAAGATTTTGAAGTGTTACATCAAACGCTCATTTCTCTTTATGGTGTACAGAATAATTTTTATTTTGATGAAATTCAGAATATTCCAGGATGGGAATTATTTGTTCGACGCATGTATAATAGTGGTTATAAAATATATATAACAGGTTCGAATGCTAATTTATTTAGTGAAGAGTTGGGGACAAGATTAACTGGTAGATATATATCATTGAACATCTACCCAATTTCTTTTGCAGAGTTTTCACAGTATCACATTCCAATTGAACGGGTAGATTTTAGCACTAAAGAAATTGGTATATTAAAAGAACGGTATTTTAAATATTTGGAATATGGTGGTATTCCAGCATACATGTCAAGTAAAGATCCAGAATATCTACATGCTTTATACGAAAGTATACTCTATAGAGATATCATAACTAGATATAAAATTAGTAACCAAGAAGCACTAAAAAAATTACTTTTTTTCTTGGCAAGTAATTGTGGCAAAGAAGTCACTTTATCGAAACTTCTAGGCATGATAAATAATAATGGAAAAATTATTAAGAGTAACACAACTATATCAGATTATTGTAGTTATATTGAAAATAGCTTTTTGTGTTTTTTTGTCAATCGATATGATGACAACTTAAAAGCGCAACAGCAAGCACCAAGAAAAGTTTATTTTATTGATCATGTTTTAGCTAAGATCTTGGGGTTTAGGACAAGTGAAGATCGTGGTCGTACATTAGAGAATATTGTTTTTATTGAATTAAAGCGTAGAGGGCATGATGTTTTTTACTATAGTGGCATCAAAGAATGTGATTTCATAATACGGGAAGGTTCTCGCACCCAACAAGTTATTCAAGTTTGTCTTGAATTAAATGAGCCATCAACTAAGGCAAGAGAAATATCTGGTTTGCTAGAAGCGATGGATAAGTTTTCTTTATCTGAAGGCTTGATTATTACTGAGAATGAAGAGGGTGGGGAAATTGTAGAAAACAATGGCAAAAAATATCACATTAGCATGAAACCAATTTGGAAGTGGTTAAGGGCTATTGAGATCTGATAAGTTTTTCAACTATATCAAAGCATGCAGGAAGAAAATAAATATTTTTTATTTGTAAGTTTACTTGAGAAGCTCCCAACTATTGCTCTGCCTTTGTGCCTACTAATTCAAATTTCTTGAAAGCTTGACTAGCGCTTTTAAATATTTTAGGTTGATTAACTTTTAATCCACCCATAGTAAGTCAAATATATTAATATTTAACTCTATCTATCATAATTTAATTTGAGAAAGCATTTTGGAAATAATAGAAGTTTTATTATTTTTGTTAGTTTTAATTTTAGTTTTCAGCTTTGCTGCTGGAAGTGGTAGAAGACAATCAATCAGAAAAGGTCCAATAACAACTTAAGCGTGATAGAAAGCATGACGCCACATTTCGATTTAAATACGTTAATTAATATAGAGTCTAATAAAATTTTATTTCGTGCTATTAGTGGAAGTCGAGCATATGGTTTAGCTCGAGCACACAGTGATGAAGATATTCGAGGCATTTTTGCATTACCTAGCAATGATTATCTTTCGATTGAATCTCCCATTAACATAGTTAGTGATGAACGAAATGATATTGTATATTATAGCTTGCGTAGAGTAATGGAGTTAATAAAACAATCGAATCCAAATATTATTGAATTACTATTTACACCCGAAGATTGTGTAAAATTTAAATCACCTCTTATAGAAGAGCTTTTTCAAGCACGTCAGGGATTTATTTCCATGGAGCTGTGTGACGCTTTTATCGGTTTTGCCCAAACACAGCTAAAAAAATCGCGAGGACAAAACAAATGGGTAAATAAACCGCAACCACCATCTATGCCCAAAAAAGAAGATTTTATTTGGATTGTGCCACATTTACATACCAATACTTTTCCAGCAAGACCTGTTTCATTGAAGAGTATGCAGATTGATTTAATGCATTGCCATGTTTCTTCATTGGAACATTGTCCAAATGTGTATCGTTTATATCAAATTGGCAATCAAGCCAAAGGTGTTTTCAGAAATGAAGAAATTCTATGTCAATCGATAGATCTCAAAGATGAAAAGGCTTGTTTTATAGGATTGTTGATATTTAATAAATTAGGATACGATACAGCAACCAGAGATTTTAAACATTATTGGCAGTGGCATAATAATCGTAATGAACAACGATGGAAATTACAAGAAGGCAAAATAATTGATTATGATCCTAAAAATATGATGCACATGTTTAGATTGTTACTTTCAAGTGAAAATATTTTACATTTTGCAAAACCACTTGTTCGGGTTGAAGGTGAAAATAAAATTTTCTTAAATGATGTCTTAGATGGAAAATACAAATTTGAGGAACTTATTAGTCTGGCAAATGCTAAAATTGAAAAATTAAATAAGATAAAAGCCAAATCAAATATCCTTAATAAACCTAATATTAATATAATTGATGAATTACTTTACTCTATTACGCTAGACTGGGAGAAAGCTCATGCTGGATTATATTAATGCTAACTTAGAAAATGTTGAAAAGGAAAAAAACTGTACTATCTTATTTGCTTGTGAATCAGGTAGTAGGGCATGGGGATTTTCTTCACCTGACAGTGATTTTGATGTACGTTTTGTTTATTTTAAACCAATCGATTGGTTTTTAAAGATAGACACTAAAATAGACACAATTAACGAAATGCTACCACGAGATTTAGATCTAAGTGGATGGGAATTGCAAAAAACTTTACATCTTTTTGCAAAATCTAATATTCCGTTATACGAATGGTTCGGAAGCCCAATTATATACCGTCAAAATGACTTATTTTTTCAAAGATTGAAAAATCTTATTCCGCAGTACTTTAATCCTAAAAAAGCGATGCATCATTACCATAGCATGGCTGATAAAATGCTTAAAGAGCATTTGCAAACCCGCTTAGTTAATATAAAAAAACTTTTTTATATTTTAAGACCACTCCTTGCGTGCATGTGGATAGTGCAATATAAAACTATGCCACCAACTGCATTTCATGATCTTTTTATAGAACATGAATATTTATCAAAAAAACATTTATCTATTATAAATGATTTGTTGCTGCAGAAAAATGTTACCAGTGAACGTGGTGTGATTGAGGTTTCAGAAAATATTTTTGAGTGGATACATTCAATGATGATAAAAATGAAATTGTTAACTGAAAATATACAATATAATTCTTTTAGCGATGTTGAACCTCTTAATCAGATTATATTAGAGGTTTATTTATAGTTGCTTCTCTATTTAACATATTTCTTACAAAGATTTAACAGAACATTGACATCCATATTAGCATCTAATCTAATCACTTGAATTTGAGAAGGAAGTGCGGCAAGCCACTCTAAATGTTTGTTTTTAGTTCTGCTAACAGTATTATCAGAATCATATTGGCTTGCCCATTCAACAAATGCTGCATGATGTTCATACATGTCACCACCTTTTAGAATGCGTGTGCCAAACTGTTCTGTTTCTCTTTGTTTAATCCTGTTAAATCTGGTGGGCCAATCAGCATAGAGAAAAATAACATGGGTTAAAAGAGGAATAATAAAATTTCCCCAATTGCATAGCACGCCAGATATGATCTTACCCCAAAAAAACGGACACCTTACTAAGCAACTTGTTTTTGTTCAAAT
>CAYSTH010000129.1:0-5870 GCA_964433995.1 uncultured Francisellaceae bacterium
GTAGTAAAAAAAGAAGTAAGGTAGTTGTTTTATGGCAAGCAGTACAATTCTCACAAGCACCTGGTCTCACAATTGCGGTATGCACGTAATCGCCGATTTCATGGCAGAACAAATTCAAAAAGAGAATGATAAACAGGTGTTTAAGGGTAAAGCCTATGATGCACTACTAGAAAGTTTTAAAAAAGTTTATAAGCAAAACGACTTAACTTGGGAAAAAATTCAAGCTGCAACCTCTAAAGCATCTCACACCGATGTGCAAATTATATGGGGATATGCTCTCAGAATGATGATGCCGGCAGTGGTAGAAAGTAACCAAGAGTATAAACAAGATCTATTTAATAGCTTTACTGCAGCAATTGACTTATATAAAAAGAAAGAATTTGAAGAGCTTCAAAGCACATATCCTATTATATTTGTGGCAAATAATAGCTATTTAAAAGCCGAAGCGCTTAATAGCGAAACTAATACAGAAAGGTATTTAAAATATTGGAACGAAAAAGGATTTAAGGATTATTGCTCAGCATTAGTTGCTATATCAGAAGAGCATAAAATATTTCAATGGTTGTCAAAAGAAGAGTTAAGTATTTTTTGTCAATATTTTAATGTTGAATTTGATTTTGATGATCAGGTGGATAAAAATGCCAGTCTCGATCCCAAAAAATTATATTTTTCAAATTCTAGTGGAACACATTGGGAAAGAAAAATTGCATCATCCCAGTTAGATCCTGTGCTTGCCTCATCAGAACCTCATTCTGAGTTTTATAACAAGTTTTTAGATAATGATGCCATTCAATTTTCTCTTCAAGCTAAAGTCTTGGGGGAAATATTTTTTTCAGATTTATATTTTATACCAGAAGCAGGAACTAAATGGGTGGAAGCTGGGCTTCACGCGCCATTAGGCAAATATTTTATCAATAATCAGAGAGAAGTTTTTGTCGATTATCTCAAAAGTCATAAAGTTTTAGATCCCGATTATGCGAATTGCCTAGGATATTTTGCAGCGCTTGTTAGTTACGATGAGTTAATGTTATGGGTAAAAGATCCCTTTTTAAGTAAAAACTTTTCTTGCCCCTATGCCCAAATATTAAGGGGAGCACTCAAAAATCAAACACAATATTTTTTTAATCAATTATTAACAGATTTTCCCAAAGAATATAGTTCTTCATCTTGTATGCCAGCACTCATATTGGCGGTTCAACAAAATAATAGTGAAATTGCTCATCAATTACTGTCACGTCCGGGTTTCGATGCAAGTGGCTATATGAGCAAGGCTATTTCTTATGTTAAACCTGCTTTTTCTCATGTTTTAAATCAAGTTGATGAAAGTGGTACGCCGGCGCTTTATTATGCTGTTAAAAATATCGATATTCCTTTAGTCAAAAGGTTATTAGAAAAAGGTGCTTGTGCAACTTATGAAATAAATGGAAGAGTGGCTTTCGAGTGGGCTTTAGATACGGTCAATTTCGATATCATAGATTTGTTAATCAATACAGTATCTCCACATATGTTATTAAGCTTGCAGAATGACAAAGGAAATAATTGTTTTCATATCTGCTTTAAAAACAAAGCATTAGGGGAACATTTAAATAAATGGATTGAAATTTATTTAAATCATGACCATCATAATACTCTGCAAGATATATTTAACTCTACAAATAGCTCAGGCCATAATGTTTTACATACATCAGCAATAATGGGATATGTAGAAGGTATTGAATATTGCCTTGAACATCAAGCATCACTGTTTAGTCAAGATACAGCAGGTAACACAGCATTACATTTGGCGGCTGCTTTTGGGAAATTAGAAGCGGTTAAGTTTTTAGTGGCGCAATCAAAAAATTTAAATGACAAAACGTACTTAAATTATAATACCTTTGATTTTAATCAGAAAAATAAAAATAAGATGTCTCCTTTGCATTTAGCTCAAGACAATAGCCATATTGAAGTGGCTAAGTATCTAAAAAGCATAGGTTGTACCGATTGGGTGAATGATGCCTATTCAGAACTTTATTTATTATGCCAACAAAACAAGCCAGATTTCGATGCTTTTTGTTTAAAGAATAAAGATCACTTGAATACGCAAGGTAGCAGAGATTTCACATTATTACATTATATTTGTTTATTTAGAGAGACTAAGGAACATACTCGAACCATCATTAAAAAACTAATAGAACATGGTGCAAGGCACCAGGCTGTCAATCATGAATGGGCTTCACCGCTACATTTAGCAGCATCGCATAATAATACAGATGCGATAGAAGAACTTTTAGCACAAGGGGCTTTTATTGATGCTATTGATTATCAAGGTATGACAGCATGCCACTATGCGGTAAACAATGATGCTAAGGATGCTTTTATTTTATTAAAAAATAAAAGAGCTAACCTTGATTTGGCTGCCTTCGCTGTTGCGGGTATAGATTCAGAACCTCTTACAGCTGTCTATTTGGCAGGGCAGCTAGATGGTAAAATTGCAGAATATTTAAAGCCATTAAATCTATTAAAAAAAGAAAATACATCAGATAAACCCAAAGTAAAATTTCACTCTTTTGAACATCGAGGTATACATTGGATTGAAAACAAATTAGGCCTGAACCATCACTATGTTAGTAACTTATGCTCAGAGCTGCATGATTTGGAGGGAGCTTCAAGCTATCAAATTTTGAGCCTTCTAAAAGTATCTGCATGCGTCGGTGGAGTCTTAATGATAGGGCCTTCTGCAGCAGGCATAGAACTGGTTAGACAATCTATTTTATATGCTAACCCTACACTTAAACAAAAAGCAGGGCAAATTTATTACTACATCAAGCCAGGTATACATAATTACAATTTACCTTATGCTTCATACGGGCTAGATATAGCCACAACAGGCATTTCTTTTGTTTACAATGGTTTATTCAAAACCTTGAATTATTTAGATTTAGGTAATAATTTTGGAAGACGTGTGATAGGCGGAGGTTTAGGTATAGGAGCACTTAAAGCCGCCCAAAAATTAGGCGCAAAACGTGAAGCACAAGCGGCCACTTTATTTGTAGCCAGAGAAATTGGTTATTTTGCGGTAGATGCCTATCATGCATCAAGCCCAGAAAGAAAAGCGCATCAAGCACTCATGCAATATCACGTTAACCCAACCTTAAATCAAGCGTTTGAAATCTGGGGCAGCATTTTAGGAAAAGATCTAGCAGAGAGACTTATTCTCAATGCTCAATTCGCGGCAGAGTTTAAAGCCAGATTTTATCAAAGTGCTGGAGAGTCAGAGAGAGCTGTTTTTGATTGTATCGAAGGTTATGTCGATCTTCGAAACCATTTAAGCAATACAGCAGATTTTGCCTTCAATAATCGTTTTGCTCAATTTGTGCTAGCCCCTCCTCAAATGCTAATACTAGAAGCCGAGTTAAAAGTCAATGCTATTTCTGACATGACAAATCGTGTTTTACTAGGGTTAGAAGAATTCATTCATACACATCTCGTTCCCGAATCTGAATATCAAAGCATGATGTTAAAGTATGCTTATATTCAAAAGGGATTATTAACCCAAAATTTAAAACAACAAGCCGAAATGCAACTTCAAAAAGCCATTGAAGCAGATAATCAAGAAGATATTTCTTACTACGAAGAAAAGATAGAAGTTTATAAGCAAGATATTATTTCTTCAGAACAATCAGCTAACCATTATTATGAGCAAACAACTAAGGGGAAAATTGCGAATCAATATTATGCTGCACAACAAAAAAACTTTGAATCTTGGTCTGATACTCGTGATTTTGATAACCTGAAAAATCTAAATCCAGATACTTATTTTGACCAAGCCTATGCCAATTTAGGAAATGAATTGTCGCCTGAAGCTTTATCTCAATATCTTATAAGCACTTTTCAAATGAAAAAGATTAATGTTGACGACGAAGCATGGGAAAAGTTTAAATTAAACCTAGATGCCTCTAAAATGCACGATGCTGATTTTAAACAGAACTTAAAATCACAATGGTCAATTTTTGCTAAAGCAGAAATACAAAATCATCTTTCTGAAGCTGCATCAGATATTCCTACAAGCCCAGATAATGCTGAATTAGAACAGCTGATAAATGACTTTAAACCTTTGGCGACACCTGAGGAATTAAGGGTGCTAGAGTTGAATGAAAAAATTGAAGCAAAAATTGAACAGTATAATTTTTCTGTAAAAGAAAGAGAAAATTTCATCCAAAAAATGGCAATAATTTATGCTAAAAATGCCTCTTTTTCTCTTGCAGGTATTGAATATGAAAAAGCAGAATTAAGCTGGATATTGGAACAATCTGAGCTAGACTTTCTCCAGCATGAAATAGATGAAAGAATTAAGCAGTTAAATGAAAATGTAAAAATATCCGAAACGGAGAAATCTGAGTGGTTTGAAGAATTTAATGAAATGATTTCAGAGAAAAAACGCAAACTAGAACAGACAGAACACATTATGTCGGATAAAAAACAGCGTTTTGAACAGTTAGAAAAAGAGAGGTTAAATAAATCGACATCTTTGGAAAAATATCAGTTCAAAAAAATGGCCAAGGATTTTAAAGAAAATATAGATTTGGTGAATAAATTACATCGAGCTGAAATAAGCAAAAAGTTACATGAAATACAACAACAAGATGAATTAAATAAAAAACAAGATACTTTAGATGAGATACAAGCAAAAACTACAGCCTTAAATCAATTGAATAATTTTTCTTATGATTATCAAGATGTATATAAGTTAATTAAGAGTGCGTTTGAAGCATCAGAGACCTTATCTGATGTGCCAGGTCAGATATATAAAAAATTAGCACTCGCTCTGCCTTTCTCAGAAGATTTCTTCAAAAATGAACTTAAATATGCTGCCCCATCAGCAAGAAAATCGAGAAACAAGAAAAATTGGACAAAAGGATTGGTTGAAAAACTGATAGAGTTCCAGGAAAAATATTTTTTTCCAAAAAAAGAATCTTTGCCAACAGAAATCGCTGCACTAGAAAAAAAGATACCTGAGTTTGACACTAACGCTTCACTGTATAATGAAAAATTAGCAGAGAATCAGATATATATTAAATCACTCGAGTCGATATACATCAAAAAACTGTCTCCTGAAGAACAAACAGCATTCCTTAATAGGAGTGTAGAACAACCGTCAATGGAGAAAAGTTCAAAAACCCATCCCGTTAGTTTAATAGAGTTGAACAGAAGAATAGATGGATTCATCGATAAAGGGTTTGATATGCATTTTTCAGATAGCAGAAAATTGGCAGATTTTTTATCAGAGGTTATTCTTGACTTGAGACAAGAACTGTTTGGCATCACACAAACAAAGAAAAAAAGGGAGATTGAAAAAAGCCTATTAGTAAATGATATTTTAACTCATGAGCTCTCTGGCTACCAACGAAACCAAGAGAGGGCAAAAGATAGATTATATCATTATATATATGCCAAAATTACTGGGACAAAGAAAAAACTTCATGTGCCTAAGATCGATAAGTTACTGAAACCTTTTTTAAACGAAATTTATGCAGAATTTTCAGGCGGACAAAAGTTGTTTAAAAATTTTAAAGGTGGGGATGATAAAAGAGTTCAAATGGGTATGCAATTTACTTGGCATACAGATGGTCGAACTACATTTGGTATTCATAAAGACAATGTACCAGTTTGGAATTTATATGATTCAGCAGAACCTAAACGAACTATTCCAGAGTTTAGCCAACCAGCACAAAAACAATTAGAAACCACCAAGTTTGAACTTAGAAAGCCAGCAACGATCCCTGTAGCCACGCCTGCACAACAGGTGGTTCCTGCTCACGTGCCATCCTTAGCCAATTCAGTTTTTCAAGGTGGTGTGTTTCATGAAACTCCACAAAATTTCCCAGGACCAC
>CAYSTH010000130.1:0-5832 GCA_964433995.1 uncultured Francisellaceae bacterium
CCAGCTACCAATGTGCAAGCCTATGAACCAGTTGGTAAACCGCAAATTGCGAAAATTAAGCCAACAGTTAAATCGGCTGAAACATCTGAAGCTGGTTCTGAAAAATCGGCTCAAGATCAAGAATAATCTTATCTTGAGTAAATTTTGGACAAAAAAAAAAGCCCCGGTGAAGTTATCTTCGGGGCTTTGAAAATTTTTATTATTTTTTATCTTTAGAAGCCATTGGGACCAAACATTGAGTTGGTTCTCTGTACCGACGGATTAACAACAGCTACTACATCATTCATAGCGTTCGTAAAGTTTTGGGCAGCTTTAAGTAGTTTTTCCTGAGAATTACTTCTTGATCTGCTCGCAATAACATCTTTAACTTCTACAGGAATCTGAGGAATCTGCAGAGGCTGTTGATTGTCACCAACTGGAGTCTCAATAACTGGAGTCTCAATAACTGGAGTCTCGTTAACTGGAGTCTCAACACCAGCTTCTTTTGCTACCTTACCACGGCCACAGCATTTATTGTAAGCAAATGTAAGTGCTCTAGCTGTCCCATTTACTACACCAGCCGCAACTCTTAATCCTGTTGGAGCCAAAGTAATACCGGCTGTTACTAACTCAACACTCGTTTGTACACCTGTTGCGTTTACAACAACTTCTGCTAAAGGACGAGCAGCAAACGGTAGTGCTATTTCTGCAACAGCCATAACCTTGCGTCCAACACTCATATCTGATCTGATTGCACGATATGCCGAGTATGCTTTGTATGCACCCATTGCTGATGCTAAATTATTGTTTCCAACATATTTTAGTGCGTCATTCACATATGAGCCAACAAATGGAATGTTTGTAACAACTGGTGCAGCATATTGGTTATAGTTTGCAGCAACAAAATCTTTTACAGGATTAATGTAGCTCATTACACCATTATACCCGCTTGATACATAAACAAGTCCTTTATCAAAAGCACCAAGTTTTGCATAAGCTTCTTCTGCTGCTTTTTTAGCGGCTTCTGCTGCCAATTTTTGGTTATTAGCAAGTTCTGCTGCTTTTTGAGCGGCTTCTGTTGCTAATCTTTGAGTTTCAGCAAGTTCTACTGCTTTTTCAATTGCTTTTTCGGTCGCTTCATCTGCAGATGTACATACATCTACCGTAACAACAGCTGGCTGTGAAAAAACATCTGAATAATCAACAACTGGAACTGAACACTCGCCTTTTAATACTACTTCTTTAACAATTTTCGTACCATTTACGTGGAAATTGTTTAATGAGCAAGTTTGCTTTGCCATTTTCTCAGCTATTTCTTTTGCTGCTTTTTCAGCGGCAATTCTCAATGCTTCTTGTTTAGCAAACTCTTCTGCTGCTTTTTCAGCGGCAATTCTTAATGTTTCTTGTTTAGCAAACTCTTCTGCTGCTAATCTAGCAGCTTCTTCTGCATCTGCAGCTTCTTTAGTCACTTTTGCAACCTCAACCATATGATCTGCGCCCATGTAACCAGCAGCAGCACATGCAATAAAAGACCCAGGAACCGTAATAATTTCCTCTGGTAATAAGGCCTGAGGACCTGCCTGACCAGCTACGAGGGCTGTCCCAGCACAAGTTGCGCCAGTTGAAAACGCTACGCCTAATTTTTTCAATAAATCTGTCATAAAAGTTAACCTCACCTAATTAAAAAACATTAATATGAAACCAGTGAAGCCAATATAATGACTTCGGTTAGTTGGGTAAATATTTTTTAGATTGGTTTGAGATGAGCGGCTATATTTGGCAGTTAAGTGTATTTTTGATTAGTTTTTTAGCTGAAAAAATGACGTATATGCACTAAAAAGATTGTTTTTTATAATGAAAATAAGGGTTGTCATACCAGCGAAGGCTAATATGACACGTTTCTATATCCATTAGTAAGCGCTAGTATGTGATATGCGTGCCATTCAGGCAATTATCTCTTCTTCTGGGGGTAATTCTCTTGCTTCTTCTTCAAGCATAACAGGAATATCATCTTTTATAGGGTACGCTAATCTATCTAATTTACAGATGAGTTCTTGGTTTTGTTTGTTATACACTAATTCGCCTTTACAAATTGGGCAGGCGATTATTTCTAATAAGCGGTTGTCGAGCATGCGAAATTTCCCTCTTTTTAATATATATGTCTGCTTGAGAGATCTTTAGCCCCCTTTGATAGGGGGCCGACTTATGAGCGAAGCAAATAAGACGAGGGGATGTCTCATGGCACAACCAACATCCCCCCGCTCGCCATCCTGCTTCGCAGGATAAGGCTCGCGACCCCCAATCAAAGGGGGTATATATAAGAATTAAGATCTCTATTCTAAATTATTTTTTATTTTATCTACCAAAGATTTTATACCGGCAATATCCAGCTTCGCCACCCAAATGGGCGCCTTTATAGCATGAGCAAAGGGTTTGATTTTAACTGCATCTTTTTCGGTAATCACGATAGGTAAATTATCTTCAAATTGTAAATCAGCCGACTGAAAATCAAAATGATCTGGATAGGCTGTAGATCTTACCAACATACCTAAAAATACTAAGCTTTGAAAAAATCGTTCTGGATGGCCGATTCCGGTCACAGCATGAATTTTATGAAAAGTTCGCGAAAACTGCAAAGGAGTAAAAGTTAATTCGCTATCTAATTGTTCGAAAGCAGAAATTTGTGAGCGAACCCAAATACCTTTATTTTGTATACCTGGCAAATTAGATATAGCTGCATGCTCAACACTGCCTGTCGATTCATGAATAATCAGATAATTTAAATCAAGTAAGTGTTTTTTGGATTGTCTGAGTGGTCCTGCTGGCAGTAATTTTTGATTACCCAATCCACGTTGATTATCGATAACTGCACATCTCATCACTTGGTTTTGATTTAACTTTGCTAATAAATTTGCCAAATTTTTATCTTGCAAGCCATCGTCTGTCAAAATAATATTGACTTGAGGGAAAGAGGTTAACAGCGCTTGAATTGCTGTGACTCTGTTTTTACAAACCATAATCGGGCAATCTTTGAGCCTTTGGGCTAATAATACCGGTTCATCACCCCACTCTTTGGGATTATCGTTTACTGATACTTGATGAGGGCTAACCGATACTTTAGAACCTAAATAGCCTTTAGAGATAATACCGGGGAAAAATCCCAAATGGGTTAATTGTTCATATAACTTGGCAACAACAGGTGTTTTGCCTGTGCCACCTACTGTGATATTGCCAATAATCATTATTTTTTTATTATCTAATAATTTTATAACCGTACTTAAATCAGACGGATTAGAACTTAAAAATTTTTTAATATAATGGTAATAAGCGTGTCCGAGTCTGACAATAAACACCAACGGCGTGATTAAAAATAAAATAATTTTTATCAGATAATAAAGAACCAAGTCAAAGTGATTGTTAGATAATAAAGATAAAACAGTATGCCCCGTGCCTAAGACGGTAGAGGGAGGGTACCATATTATATTTAATATCTGTTCAAGCTTTGCTCTCAACCTCATGCAATGCTGGGCTCATCATATTGCAATGTGCGTAATTGCTTATAAATACCTGGCTGTGTTAACAACTCTTGGTGTGTACCACTTTCAATAATTTTGCCATTGTCTAACACCAAAATTCTATCGGCCTTTTCAATGGTCGATAATCGATGCGCAATCACCAACGTGGTGCATTTGCCCATTAAATTAGCCAATGCTTGTTGGATTTTACGTTCTGATTCGCTATCTAAAGCAGAGGTTGCTTCGTCTAAAATCAGAATGGGTGCTTTTTTCAAAATAGCGCGCGCAATCGCTAATCGTTGTCTTTGGCCACCAGATAATCTTACCCCATTTTCACCAATTTGCGATTGCAATCCGTGAGGTAATTCTCTGATAAAGTCCATACAATAAGCCATTTCAGCAGCTTCTATGATTTCTTGTTCAGATACATTTTCTAAACCATAAGCAATATTATTGGCAACCGTATCGTTAAATAATATGACTTGCTGTGACACAAAAGCAAATGATTGGCGAAGGCTCGCTAACGTCATGTCTTTTACTTTAATGCCATCTATAAATATATCGCCTTCAGCAATTTCGTAAAACCTAGGAATTAAATTCACTAGGGTTGATTTACCGGCACCTGAGCGTCCCACAAAGGCAACGGTTTCACCTGCTTTCACTTTAAAACTCAAGCCAGACAAATTAAATTTATGTTGCCCCACATCATAGTGAAATTTAACATCTTTAAATTCAATATGACCTTGTGCCTTAGGTAAATCAATGGTGCCTGTATCTTGCTCTGGTAGCTCATCTAAAAATTTAAAAATACTGCTTGCACCCGCTAGCCCTTTTTGAATATTGGTATTCACTTTGGTTAGTTGTTTTAAGGGTTTAAGCAAAGCAATCATCGCCGCAATAATGGCGGTAAAAGCACCCGGCGTAATAGCCGTTTTTAGCACATGCTCTGGCCCTAATGTCGCCAAATACACCACCCCCGCTAAAGCGAAACTCCCAATAAGCTGAATCACAGGAATGCTGCAAGCTGATGTGGCAATTAACTTCATTTCTTGTCTTAAATTATGTTGTGTGGCCTTATTAAATTGGTTTTGCTCATATTTTTGACCGCCAAAGGCTTTAATCACTTTTTGACCTTCAATGGCTTCTTCGCCTACGTGCGCAACTGAACCCACTGATTCTTGAACCATCGTACTAATTCGGCGCATGCGTTTGCTCACAAAATGCATCACAAATGCCATGATGGGTACAGTGACAATAAAATACAAAGTTAAACGCCAGCTTACCGATAACATCACGATAATTAAACCAATCGCAGTGCAAGACTCTCGTACCAATACCGTAAAAGCATCACTACTGGCATCTGCCACTTGTTCGACGTTATAAGTTAATTTAGAGAGCAACTCTCCAGATGAGACTTTGTCATAATAAGAAGTTGGTAATCTTAAAAGCTGTGCAAACATATCTTGGCGTATGCTCTTGACCACATTACGACCCACCCACCCCATGTAATAGGTCGATAAAAAGGTTGCGAGACCTCTCACCAAAAAGATGCTCACCACGATAAAAGGTATCCAGGCGATAAATGCTTGGTTTTTAGAAACAAAACCTTCATTTAATAAAGGCTCGAATAATTTTACGAATCCAGCATCGACCAGCCCGTATAAAATATTACCAAAAATAGCGAGTGCAAAGGCCCAACGATAAGGTTTTACATATCCTAGCAAACGTCCATAAATTTGTGCGCTTGATGATGCTTGTTTCATGTTTTGACTATCACCTTAGTTGATAAACTTATTATCCAAAATTATTACCGATATTTTAACATAGTTTTAACACAGTTAACTTGCCTTTAGGGTGGGAAAAAAATAAATATTTGTTTGCTAGCTAGTTAGTACTTTGTCATGCCAGCGACCTGTCCGCCGAAGCCTTGGCGTAGGGGGAAGGCTGGCATCCAGGCATATATAATTACAATAAAGTCACCCACATGACCAAAATCTATTTTGAGATTGCCTCCAAATAACTGGCTGGGATATGCCTTCAGCATTCAACTCAAACATAATGGCCCCATGTTTAGCTGTATCAAAAATTTGGCTGCCAAATTGCGCATAACGCGCGGTGACACTTTGTATTGGAAAACCAAAACGATTATCTTTGCCGGTAGGAAATAACACATAATCGGGCTGTACTTGTTCTATAAATGCTTGTGTAGAAGATGTTTTGCTACCATGATGTGGCGCAATTAAAATATTCGCTCTTAGCTTTTCTGGGTAAGTTTCAAGTAATGTTTTTTCAGCACCCGCTTCAATATCTCCTGTTAACAAAATACTGTTTTTACCCG
>CAYSTH010000131.1:0-5282 GCA_964433995.1 uncultured Francisellaceae bacterium
GATACTTTATAAGAATTGTCATCGAACTTTCCGCCAGCATGCAAAATAGTCAAAATGACTTCTGCAGCAGAACGCCCCTCTTCAGGATGGATATCAACCGGAATACCTCGGCCGTTGTCTGTCACGGTAATAGATTCGTCAGTATGAATAATTACCTTAATATCGGTACAGTGTCCCGCTAACGCTTCGTCGATAGCATTATCTACTACTTCGAAAACCATATGATGCAAGCCAGAACCATCATCGGTATCACCGATATACATTCCGGGACGCTTTCTCACCGCGTCTAAGCCTTTTAAGACTTTAATACTAGAGGAATCATAGGCCATATCTGAAGCCGCCATTACTAACTCCGTTTATTTAAGTTGTTCATGGGAATAGGGTTATTTATTGGCAAGAGACTCAGGAAAATGTTCTACGTAGAACATTTCCCCCTAACCTCTCGCCATTTTTTGCTAAAACAGATAGCAAATATACTCAAAATTAGGCTCTATTTTACCAGATTTTCATCCAAAATGCTTGATTTTCCTAGGGTTAAGCGTCAAAAGGCCGCTTAAATAGCCCTCAACTGCACTAGGAGCAGCTTATAGTTCGACAGGTAGGGGGTTATGGAACATTTAAAGTGAATATTGGGGGTGGGTTTTTAAAAAAGAATATTCAAGATCTTTAAGAGCCCTCATCCGCCCGCTTTGCGTGCACTTTCTCCCGCAAGCGGTAGAAGGGACAAAGCCAGATTGCGCCTAAAAAAGGTATAGTATATGGTTTTAATCTTGTTACTATTTATTCTTTTGTCATAATTTTTGAAATAGCTCGATGGGGTTTTATTCCTTCTACCGCTTGCGGGAGAAGGTGGCCTCGCGTCGTAGCGCAGCGTAGACGGAAAGGCCGGATGAGGGCTTTTAAAAAATTTTTTTTATATTACCCCACAAACTTCACCATTTTCAATACAAAATCGACGAAGATCGGATACTTTATCAGCAAAATCCAATCCTTTTTCATCTACTGCTGTAATTAAGACCTGTTGCGCTTGAGTCTGTAGAAAATTTAACAACTTGATAATATTTGTGTTATCTAACTCAGATATAACATCATCAATGAGTAACACGCTCTTTTTGCCTGTATTGTCTTTAAGCCATCTGGCCTGCGCCATAAACAAAGCCATCATAACAAGCTTTTGTTGACCTCTAGATAGAATTTTTTCCACAGAAAGACCTTTATAGGTCATGACTAAATCTGCTCGATGAGGTCCAACCTGTGTTGCCCCTAAATGCTTATCGCGTGGTAGCGAACGAATCAAGGCTTGGCTTAAGCTTTCTCCTGCAGGCCAACCGGATTGATAAAATACAGAAAAATCTTGGCTTAAACTTGGTAAAAGTTGCCCTATTGCCAACAATATCTCTTTTAAAAAACCACTCACCCATGTTTGACGAACAGCCTCAAGCTGCTCTCCAAAGTTGGCCAACATTTCATCCCAGCAGCAAATTTCACTATGAGACACAGCAGATTTTAGAGCAGAGTTTCTTTGTTTTAATATCTTTTGATATTTGCTCCACAGCAAACCAAAAGAAGGTTCTACGTGGAACATTCCCCAATCCAGTATTTTTCGACGCGGTATAGCGCCAGAATAAATCTGATCAAAGCTTTCGGGATGAATAATCTGAACAGGAAAAAGTTTAATTACTTCTAAAAAAGTCATGTCTTCTTGGTTAAGACGCACAGATGTTTTGCCATTTAAGGCCTTTTGATAGCCAAAACGATAAAAATCACCTAGATCTGACTGTATTTCAGCAGAAATAACGAGGTTTGACTGGCCAAAATTAATTAATGGCCTAGTATGATGAGAGCGAAAAGATCGGCCATAACCAAGCAAGTGAATACTTTCTAAAACACTGCTTTTGCCACTACCGTTTTCACCTAAGATGAGATTAATGCCATTAGTGAATTCAAGTTGCTGTTCAACAAGATTTCTGACATGGTGAATATTAATATTGGTCAGATTCATGAATCATAACTTCATAGGCATAATCACATAACGATTATCGTGATGTGCAAATTCCTGGTTATCTATACAGGGCTCAAGCAATGCGCTGTTATCTGCGTCCGTAAAAGAGACCTTCACTAAAGGAGACTGAATAATAGCCAAGTATTCTTGCAAATAGCCTACGTTAAAACCAATTTCTGTTTTCTCTCCGGTATATTCAATCGCTAGCTCTTCTTCGGCAATGTCTCTATCCGTATTCATCGCGATAATTTGCAAGGCGCTATCTTGAATGACAAAACGTGCTCCTTTTACCTTATCAGACAATAAAGCAGACACACGCTGCAAGGTTTCTAAAAATTGAACCCTATCGATAGTAAAGGATTGAGATGAACTCACCGCAGGCAATACCAATCTGTAGTCTGGAAACTTACTGTCAATTAATTTAGTTGTAAGGCTATAGGTATGATGAATAAATCGCATGTGATTTGAAGAAACCACCACCCCCAACTCTGTTTTTTCATCCGCAAACAGTCGTTGTAGCTCCATAACGGATTTTCTGGGCATGATCACTGAAAATGATTGAGTTAAACCTGTTTTTACTGGCACCATGCAAGTCATAAGCCTATGACCGTCTGTTGATACTGCACGCACCCCAGTTTCATCAAAAATGAAATACACACCGTTCATATACAAACGAACATCTTGCGAAGCCATCGCAAAAGTGGTGTTTTCAAGCAAAGTCGTCAACGCATTTTGAGGAAGTGAAAATTCTAAGCTGCTGACCGATTCTTGTAGTCTGGGAAAGTCATATGCGCTTAAAGTTGCTAACGTAAACTTGGTTTTGTGGCAGCGTATAATCGCCTTGGTTTCTTCTAGTTCGACATCGATCACCGCATCATCTGGTAAGACACGGCACACATCGACCAGTTTCTTGGCATTGACCGTAAACTCACCATTTTGCGTGGCCGCCACCTCGCCTACTCTGGCCACCAATTCCATTTCCAGATCAGTGCCTATCAAAGACAATAAATTACTTTTTACGCCAATCAAAACATTAGACAAAATAGGCTGCTGGTGCTTGCGTTCTACCATACCCGATACGAGTTGTAACGGCTTAATTAATGCAGCGCGTGATATACTAAATCGCACCCTCGCCTCCTATTCTTTTTCTTTATTAATTAGATAAGATTCTCATCAAATTATTGAAATCTTCTAATATGTCTGTGTCATCTTCTCGCATTTTGATAATGGTTCTACAAGCATGTAATACAGTCGTATGATCTCTCCCCCCAAAAGCATCGCCAATTTCAGGCAAACTATGGTTGGTGAGTTCTTTACACAATGTCATCGCCATTTGTCTTGGTCTAGCCACTGAGCGATTACGGCGCTTGGATAATAAATCAGCCACCTTGATTTTATAATATTCAGCTGTGGTTCTTAAGATATTATCTATCGACACCAGTTTTTCTTGTAAAGCTAAGACATCTTTTAGGGCTTCTTGCACAAAATCTAAGGTAATGGCAGAGCCTGTAAATTGTGCATTCGCCACAATACGTTTGAGCGCCCCTTCTAATTCTCTAACATTAGAACGGATACGTTTAGCAATAAAAAAAGCCACTTCATGAGCTAGTTCATAACCAGATTGTTGTGCCTTAGAAATTAAGATGGCAACTCGTGTTTCTAACTCAGGTGGCTCAACAGCAACTGTCAAACCTGAACCAAATCGAGATTGTAGACGCTCTTCGATACCATGTATTTCTTTGGGATATCGATCTGACGTTAAAATAATTTGCTGCTGCCCTTCTAGCAAGGCATTAAAGGTGTGGAAAAACTCTTCTTGTGAACGCTCTTTACCTGCAAAAAATTGAATATCATCGATAAGCAAAGCATCGACTGAGCGATAAAAGCGTTTAAATTCATTAATCGTATTGCTTTGTAAGGCTTTGACCATATCGGCCACAAATCTTTCAGAATGTAAGTAAATTACCTTACCTTTTGGGTTATCCGCCAAAATCTGATTGCCTATGGCATGCATCAAGTGAGTTTTACCTAAACCCACACCCCCATATAGAAATAAAGGGTTATAAGCGCCTCCAGGGTTCTCTGCCACTTGTTTCGCAGCAGCTTCTGCTAACTGGTTAGATTTACCGACAACAAAGCTCTCAAAGGTAAACTGTGTATTCAAATTACATTGGTGTGTGATAACAACACCCGTTCCAGAACCCGACGAAGTATGTCCACCGCTTACTGACGTGCGAGGTAAATGGTTTACCTGTCCACCCTGTGATAAATCCATCACAGAAGCAGTTGTACCACCAGCACCTACACTACTACTCTGAGATTCATTTTCTTCTGTTGCTGCTTGTGTTCGCGTACCAATTCCCACCACGACTCTGGGTGGATTACCTTGACTGAACTCAGACAACAAGTTGGTTATATGGGTCAAATAATCTTTAGTGATGCCATCAAGCACATATTGGTTAGGTGCCCACAACATCAACCCATAGGGCGAAATCTCTGCCTGCAATGGGCTAATCCAGCGATTAAAAGCTTGCTGTTGCATTTCTTCTTTCAAACGCTGCGTACATTGATGCCACAACGATAAATCCAACGTCACCGATACGCTACCTTATAAAAAAGTTATTTAATTAGAATAATTCGATAAGACTATCGCTAATCCGATTTTCCAGCCAAGAGCCACAAGTTTATACCCCTTGGCTTTTGATGGGAAGGTAAGCAAAGCTGTTAATTAATCTACCATTATGCTTTATTCAGTTGTGTATAAGTACTCATATTTATACACAGATAAAAACAAAACCAAGGTTATCCAACGGTTATTAACTAAAAAAGGCCTTTTATACCGGCCTTTCTCTTGACTTATAAATACAGTATCTGATTGTATTTAAAGACTAAATATAACTTATCCACAAATTATATCATCATAATAATCATTATTATCTTAAATATACATAAATATAATGATTATGAGCTCATACTTTCTTTTTAAATGATTCACCTAACACCCCCAGGTTCTAGAAAGATGGCACCTACTGACGCTAAAGCAACCTGAAAAATACCTAAAGTGTCATGCCTACCTATAATGGCATGTAGCTTTAAGAAACCGCCTCGCATTACTCGTTAGCTGTCATAGCAGCGAAAGCTGGTACCCAAAATATCTATTCTGTGTATAACTCATCCTATATATATAGTTTTAAGGTTGGTAAACCGTTAACAAAACATGTTTTATCCACAACTTTTTTCACCCTACCCACTTATCCACAATTCATCCCCTGATTATGAT
>CAYSTH010000131.1:5292-5700 GCA_964433995.1 uncultured Francisellaceae bacterium
CCCCTGCTTTCTTTTTTTATAGGCCATTGAAAATATACATAAATTTAAACTTATCCACAGATTTTAAGAGCTTAATCTTAATCATAGATCTAAAATTTTAATTATTTTATTTTTATTAGCTGGTTTATTAAAAACATGGAATGAGTTTGATTACTTATTTATTTTTATATAAATGGTAAGTAGGGCAATCAGTGGATAAGGTGAGTAAAAATTCGCCATCAACAGTGGATAAGTCGAGCGCCATTGAGCAAAAGTAAATAAGCATTAGGTTATCCACAAACAACTCAGCGGGTAAAAGGGGAGAAACCCCCAAGATACAATTACATTAACTTGATGTTTTTTATAAAAAATATTAAGTTATACACAAGATAGTTCCTCGTAATAATCATTACCATTTTTCATTTAACT
>CAYSTH010000132.1:0-5693 GCA_964433995.1 uncultured Francisellaceae bacterium
CAGGCTTTTGAAATTGACCGGCGGCGCGGCGCTTCGCGCGATTTACTGGCGATAGTCGATCCAAATGATCTTAGCCAACTTCACCGGCAAAGCATTTACGGACTGGTGACTGATATCGGCGCAATCAAAAACACATCGTTCAATCTGTTCGAAAAAACCTACAGCATCGAGGAGTTAATCTAATGGCTGGAACCGAGGACAACGAAATCTTCCGTTCGATTGGACGCATGGAAGGGCAGGTTTCCGCCCTTACCCAAGCGATTACGGATTTAAAAGGAAAAGTCGACGATATCGATAAACGTTTGGCGCATCTCGACCGGCTGGCACAGCGTTGGAAAGGCGGCTTTGCCGTGGTTTTGACGCTCGGCGCGGTCGCCGGGGCGCTGCTGGACATTACGATTCGTTGGCTGATTAACCGTTAACTTTAACCAAAGGAGCTTCATATGGCACAACCCGTTAAAATCCCGCGTGGCATGCGGAATAACAATCCCGGCAATATCCGCCGTTCACCAGACCCATGGCAGGGTTTGGCCGATAAACAATCGGATATTGAATTTTTCACGTTCAAAAATCCGGTTTATGGCATTCGCGCTATTGCGCGCATGCTAATCAATTATCAGGATAGGAAAAAGCTGCGTTCTATCCGCCAAATTCTTGAACGCTGGGCACCGCCTAAAGAAAACAATACCGAAGCCTATATCGAAGCCGTTTCCAATTACACGCGTTTTCACCCCGAACAGCCGCTGGATATGCATTCCTATGCGCATTTGCGGCCGATGGTGGAAGCAATCATTTTCTTTGAAAATGGCCAGCAACCCTATAGCGATGCTCAAATTATTAAGGGCTTAGTATTGGCAGGGGTTGAACCGGGCGAGCAAGCCCTCAAAAATTCCCGGACGGTAAAGGCCGGGCGTTTGGCAACCGGCGCAACCGTGGGAACCATCATTTTAGGAACCGTACAGGAAAATATCAATTATGCGCGCGACGCCTTTCTAACCGTGGCCCCTTATCTGGAAGTCGGTAAATGGCTTTTGTTGGGCTGCACCCTTGTTGGTATTGGCACCATGATGTGGGCGCGTATCGATGACCGCCGCAAAGGGCTGCGGTAATGTGGGCTATCCTTAAATCTTGGATCACAGGAAATATCGTTCGCCTTATCGGCTTCACCGCCGCCGCCTTGTCTGTCGCCGCCGTCCTTTTCGGCGCGCGCCAGGCCGGGCGAAATGCCGAACGATTGGAAGAATTAAAAAGAATAGTGGAGATCAAAGATGCGCAACTCCGTGCTGCGAATAACGCTCCTCGCAATCGCGATGAACTTGTTAACCGCTTGCAGCGCGGAAAATTTTAGCGCATCCTGCGTCTGCCCGCCGGTTAGAGAATATGATAAGAAATTTCAAAAAAAATTGGCAGCAGAAATAAAAGCGGCACCAAAAAATGCTGTTTTTCCGCTGGCACTGCAAGATTATGCAGCATTAAGGCAGCAAATTAATTCCTGCTGGAAATAATTAAATAAATCTAATGGTGGAACTTTTTATAGTGCTATGATACAACTTCCAGAAATTCTTTCCCAGGTTTGTATCATGAGCATAACAACCCGTATAAATCTAAAAGGAGCGATAGACTTAATTAAAAAGTCAAAGTATCCATTTGCGCCACTCTATGAAGCAATTACAAATTCTTTTGAAGCTATTTCGCAGAAGGAATATGGTAAAGAAGAAAAACGCTTAATTGATATAAAATTCTATTTTTCTGGATTGCTGCAAGGAACTGGGATTTTAGAAAGAATAGAAATTTCTGATAATGGTCAGGGTTTTGATAATGAAAATTATAGCAGATTTGAGACTCTTCTAGATAAAAGTAAAGGATACAATAATCGGGGTTCTGGGCGTATACAGTATTTACATAGAGTTGATAAGATTGAGGTTTCGAGTATTTACAACAAAGATAATAAAAAATTTCAAAGAAAATTTTTGTTTGATGATAAAAATTATATTACAGGTGCTAATGAGGTTGAAATTAGCGCTGATTCTGAAACTGGATCGACTGTTAGTTTAATTGGCTTAGGCGCGGACGCTCAAGAAAAAGAAATTTTTAATTCTTTAGACATCAAAAAAATTAAGAATGATATTAAAAAGAAATTTTTATTAAGATTCTACTTGAGTAAAGAAAGTAAAAATCTTCCAGCGCCTACAATCAAAATCACTTTTATAAAAAATAAAGATATTGTTGGCGAAGAGACAATTGAGCCGCAAGATATTCCCAATCCACAGGATGCAGGAGAAGTAAATGTTCCATATGTAAAAATAAAAGACGTAAAAGCTGAAGAAATCGAATGGATACCCATATTTGATAAAAAAGAGATTCTAAAATGGGCGCATTTCAAATTGCCAGCAGATGAATTGGAACATAATGGCGTCTACCTTTGCAGTAAAAACGTTGAGGTAGAGGGTGTTTATTTCAAAGAAATAAAAAAGAATGAAAGCATTAACGGATATCGTTACATAACGGCTGTATATGGAGATGTCTTAAATAATGAAGATTATGTAAATCATTCTGTAGATAGTTTTAAATTTCCCACCCAAAAGGAAGCAGAGAAACTTGCGAAAGAGGATTTGCTTTTTAATCCTGATCAGGAATTTTTATTCCAAGAAAATATCTATAAAGAGATCAATGAAGTAATACCTCGAATCTATAAAAATATATTAGATTTGCAAAAACAGCAGGAAAAAAATATAGAAGCTATCGCTAAAGCGCATGGAATACCAATAGATATTGCTCAATCTGCAAATTTTAATCTTGCTGATGATGAGCGGACAATAACTGAAAAATTATATAAGAAGCAGGCTGAAAAATTATCAAAAGAAAATATAAAAATTAAAAAGCTGTATGAAAGCCTTAATGAGCTGAACCCTGCTGCTGAGAATTATCATGAAGAGTTAGAAAATAAAAGTGCTGAGTTGTTAAATTTAATACCTCAGCAAAATAAACAAGAGTTGAGCAGATATGTTATTAGAAGAGAAATGATTACTAAAATTCTCAAACTTATTTTGGATAATAATTTATCTACACAAATTGCAACTCAAAAAGATGGTAAGAGAAAAAATAATGAAGGTTTAATCCATGATTTAATTTTTAAGCGTAAAAGTAACCATACCGGAATGCTTAATGATTTATGGATTCTGAATGAGGAATATGTACACTTCGAGGGTTGTTCGGAGCTACCGATTAATAAAATTCAGAATGCTGCTGGAGAATTCCTATTAAAAGACATTTCTGATGACGTGCTGGCAGGGTTGAAACTCAAGACAAATCGTAGACCAGATATTTTTCTGTATGCAGATGAAGGCAAATGCATATTAATTGAGCTTAAGGCACCTGATGAAGACTTGAGTGACCATTTAAATCAATTAATTAAATACAGCAATCTTATTGCAAATTATTCTTCCAAAAAAATAGAGAGGTTTTATTGCTATCTAATAGGAGAAAATATTAATCCAATTGATATTCCTGGAGAATTTACAAGAACCGTTAATGAAGACTGGGTTAAATCTAACCAACCCATAAAGTCTATCGAAGATAGGGCGCAAGATAATACAATTGCCAATGCTCATATAGAAATCATAAAACTTTCTTCCATTCATAAAAGAGCACATAGAAGAAATCAGAATTTTGCTAATAAGCTTGGTCTAAGAGTAGAAGAGATTAACTAAAAAAATTATTGGTCTGCCGCTGCCATTGCGTTAACAATATCCATAGTTTTGATACTAACGGTGGTGACTCTCATAATAACTTCAATAACGTGCTCTTTGTAATCAGAAAAACGGTAAGTATTAAATTGATTGCGAATTATAGAATCAGACGGTTTTGATTCTTTGTATTGATCTAACACCCATTCAATGGCGGAGCGGCCACCAAGCATGTATTGCCATGCTGATGCCGGAATACCAACTAAAGATGTCTCTTCGTCAATAAAAATTACCCCGTTATCCTTATCAGCTTTTAACTTCGTCTTTGGTATTTCAGACTTATGAGTTTTTATATCATTTCTGGTTAAGGGAAACTTTTCGATATTTTCATAATTAAGATGATAATTTATTAGGGTTTCTCCCCAATTCGACCATTGCCAGAAATTTTTATAAAACGGGATGTATGGAAAATCTCTTTTTAAATTACTAGAATATTTCTTGATATATTGGGGGTTATGCAAAACAGCATAAGTATAATAAAATATAGCTTGTTTTGTAATTGGCTGTTTTTTATGCAATTCAGAATTATAGTGTTTCTTAAATTTTTCTAAAGCCCAATCGGTAATATTATCTTGTGGTACGCCGTCACTATCTAGTCGGTTCAGAGGGAGCGCGACAGCACCGGAAGCAGAACCTACGAAATGCAGATCAAAAACACCATCTACGGCAAGAGTCATGAAGGGTTTTTGTGAGGTAGGATCAGAGAAAACAATGGTTGGTACTTTTTCAATACCTCGATCACCATAAATATCCGCAAGGCGGTACTGCATTTCATTCAGTCTTTTATCAAAATATAAATCCTTGGACACAAATGGTCGATATTGTGCTCTGATAATAGAATCTTGTATTGTCAATTCTTTGTTATTTTTAAAATCATTTTTTACCGCTCTGGTCCACTTAATAGATTTATCCAAGAGATCAGCTAAATTCTTCTCTTTAAGCAGATGGGAGAGCCTTGTTCTTTCCGCATTGTACACTTTCTCAAAATAACTAAGTTTATTTGCTAAGTGTTGGTTGTTGTAGTCGTATATTTAAGTTTGCAACATAGTAAGGAAGAATGGCCACTTCATTTGCATGAAGCTCATTTAAGTATTTTTCTTTGAGCTTAGTTTGTTGTCCCCTAAAGTGCTCTAATATTTCACATACGAACGTGCCTGTACCCGTAGCAGGGTCTAAAATATCAACATTCTTATCAATTAAATTTTTGCCAAAATATTTTTCACAAAGCCAATCTGCACTTTCGATCATAAACCGGACAATTTCATTTGGTGTATATACAACACCTAATCGATCGGCAGCTTTTATATTGTAAACTTTATAAAAATTTTCATAAATTACTTTTAAAAAAGTCTGTTTTTCATGATGATTTGAGATTTTCGCTGCGGCTGTGCGAATAGCAGCGTAATATGGTTCTAATGCTTTGAGCGTCTTAAATTTTGTATTGCCGGTAAAGAAGGTATGTTCAAGCCGATATAATTCACGAGCAATATTGTTATCTTGATGAAAAGGAGTTCCGGGAAATACAGCGGCAAAAACTTCTGCAGTCAAAATATGTTGTATAAGAATTTCTCTAATATCTGCTTCTGTTATAGATGGATTAATAGCCTCTTTTGCATGTTTAAGAAAAACACTTGCAGCTTTTTTAAATTGCGAATTCTCTTTTTCCGCATTTTCAATCATTTCACGCAATGCTTTTAAAACAGCAGGAAGATCAATTTTGAATTGATCTACAGCCTTTCTAAAATCAACGATTTCGGGTCTTTGATATGAGAAAAAGAGATTCAGCAATTTTTGCAGATTAAGCACGTCATCAACGGCACAACGCATAATCTCTTGTTTATTCTGATACAAAACCGTTTCACGAGAATCTTCAAAGATAATATTGTCTTGTGGATAGCCGCGTTTAAATTTGATTTCTATTTCTACATCTAGGTCATCTTTTTCATC
>CAYSTH010000133.1:0-5644 GCA_964433995.1 uncultured Francisellaceae bacterium
GGAGAAATATTAATATGAAAAAATTTATCGCTACTTTTTTGTTAGCGACCACTTTTGTTTTTTCTGCAGCAACACAAGCAGAAACCACAAAACACGAGACAGGCAATTTTTTACTGCTCAGCGATATTCACTTTTATCCTTACGCTAGCTGTCAAGCCAACACGGTTTGCCCTGCGGTGGAAGAACTACGCAAAGCGCCAGTAGAGTCTTGGAAAGATGTTTTGGTGAAATACGGTGACGCAATGCCAACAGTCTATGGCGAAGACAGCGGCCCTACGCTGATTGATTCCGCATTAAATTACGCACACATGTTGTTAGTTGGCGATAACAAAAGTTATGATTTTATTGTCGTCACAGGCGATCTATTAGGACATGATTATATGGATAAATTCAATCAATTTAGCAGCGATACTTCGCCAGAAGCCTATCAAGCATTTACCAAAAAAACCTTTGAATATGTATCGCAGCATATCAGTGAATCAACCCATTCAAATCAGCCGATTTTTATGATGTTAGGAAATAATGATTCCTATAAAGGTAGTTACAATGTGGATCTGAGCGGCGCATTTTATTCTGACATGAAAGCGTTGTGGGGACAATATATGGGGGATGATGCTAATAAAGCAGCATTCGATAAAACCTTTGGATATGCCGGTTATTATGAAGTTCAGCCAAATGGAAATTCTAAAGGACGTTTGATTGCCATTAACTCCATTCCACCGACAATCAAAGGTTTAAGTAAAAATCCTGAAACTGCAGTTAAAGCGGCTGATGATCAATTAGCATGGTTAGAACAGCGTTTGGCCGATGCGAAACAATCTGGCGCGCACGTGTTGTTGGCGTACCATGTTCCTACCGGCGTTGATACCTTTGCTACTGCTAATAGTGCGGATAAGAAGACCGTGATTTTATGGAGTGAAGATTACAATCAACGTTATACAGATTTATTGAAAAAATACCGTGATACTGTGACCGCTGTCATTGCAGCGCACTTTCATTCGGATTCTTTCCAATTATTGGAATTAGGTGATACACCAAGCATAGTGAATATGTTTGCACCTTCTATCAGTCCAGTTTATGGAGAGAACCCTTCGTTTAAGGTTGTCACTTATGACAAAGAAACCTTAGAACCGCTAAACTTTAAAACGTATACCTATATTATCAATACCGATACACCAGAATGGATAAAGGAATACGATTTTAATGAAACCTATCAACCGCAATGCACAGAAAATTGCTCGCTGCGCAGTGGGTATTTAAACGTTCATCCTGAAGGTGCGGGTGCAGAATCCTACATCAAGTATTTTGATGGAGGCCATAACAGTCAACCCATCACTGATGGTGCCTGGATGCCTTATTACTGGTGTGCTACCCAACACCAAACGCAAAAAGCGTTTGAAGCGTGCGTGGCTGGGGTGTGATTATTAAAAATGCTGCTATAAGTTAGCAGCATTTTTTTCGGCGATAATATGTTGCAGTGAGGTATCATTAATAGTGAAGCTTTTATCAATCTCATAACCCGGAGTGTTGAACAATCGATAATGGACTCCTATGCTTGGATCAAGCAAATGAGCCTCCATGTTTTTGTCAGGCAATATTTGTCTTCTGCGGAGATTTAATATTTTGTTTTTCTGTGCAGGTGTGGAAATAGGATAGTTATACAATCCCTTGCTATCTAGTGCCTCTAAGTAATAAGATTCGTTTTCAGTTGTAAAATTAATGAAGCCACCAATTTTTTCAAGCGATAAACTAACTTTATATAAATTTTGAAAATCAGGAATGCTACCATATTCAAGCGGTCGTATTAAAAAGCCTATAGCACCAATATCGACGGCATATTGTGCGGTAAATAAGGTTAATTGCTCTACTAACTGCATCATTAAGGTTCGATTGTTAGCTACTTTACGATTTATTTCATAAAAATTAGCAACAACGTATATCTCTGAGGGTTGTTTGCTATCTCTAGCCAAAAATAACCAATTACCACAAATGGGTTTATCTTTAGCATCCATCACGACGTGGAACATCATTGCTTGATCTATCAATCTTTGTATCATCGCTTCAAAATGAGTGCCGTTGGTTGCTAAGCAACACTCTAGCATGTTTCCTAGGAAAAAACTGTCTTGTCTGTTTTTATCCCATTGTTGTATGGTGAATGAGCCATCTTTTATTTTGGCAGGCATAGTGCTTTGATCATGGAGTGGTATTAAAATATCGTTAGTTAAGTGTTCTAAAAATTCCCTTAGCGTTCGTACTGATGTGTTGGGGCTATCTGTAAATTTAGATATTATTTCTACCAGTTCTTTTTTTATTTCACTAATAAGGCTTACCTTTTCCTCAGCTGTAGTACTTTTCCTTTTAAATGAGGATATTTTATTTAAAATAGAGTCCTTATCATTAATATCTATAAGTGATGTTTTGTGTAATGTGTTTATTGCGGCTTTAATTCTGCCTAGATATCCACCCGCTTGAAAAAGCAATTTATCTGTCGGATTTTCAAGAACAGCATCACGGGTTGCTGTATGTTCTATTGTCACTTGTCGTGCATAATCTAATACTTGATCGACAGCAATACCTGCACTTAAAAGTATTTCACGAATAATACGATTGTGTGATGCAACCTGCTTGCTGACCTCGGTGGAGTCAGCCTCTTGTGAAATATAATCCGTTAATGTCCTTGTTTTTTGAAAAAACACCAATAATAGCAATTCAGAAAACACTTCTCTCAGCGAGCTATGAGCCATGTTCGTTTGCGCCATTACCAAATCAAGCAGTTTTTCTATCGTTTCATCAGATAATTCATCTAAGTGAATCTGAAAAATATATAGCACCATTTGTTTTGTTAAGTCATTTGCGCTATCTTTAAATTTATTTAGGCTGGTTATATTTAGCATAGAACGCTCAGTAGCAGTTAGATCTGCCGGAATTTTCCTTCGAATGCTTTTACGTGCAATCGACCAAATTTGTGCTCGTATCAAAAAATAATAATATTCTGCTAAAACCTGGGTTGGAGATAAATTTTCTTGTTTAAGCAAGCTAGCCAGCTCTTCGAAATGTGGATAATAATTAGTATCTATACCACGGTACTGCTGAATAAAACGAATATATTTTGCCGGTGTTGGGTGCAGCATTTGTTGAAAAGCATTGAAAATTTCTCCATTGGTAAGATGATATAACTCCATGAAAGTATTTTCATATTCTAATACAAATGAGTCAACATTAGCTCGCCTTCTTTCATTGGGGATTTTTTCATTGTTTCTTATGAAGTTTTCACGCCACTTTAAAAAATTTTTATGCTGCATTTTTAAATCATTAGCAGATGTCATCAACCTATATAACCAAGGCGAAATTTTGATATCTGTTCCTGAAGTTGATAGCATAAATGAATTGGAAAACTTACTTAAAAAAGCCTTACTATTAACAATGAAATCTGTATCTACGTTAAATAGTGTTAGGCAGAAAACATCGTAAAAGTATTGTACCAACTGCATAGGGGGGCGGCTTTTTTGAGGCGGTGTGTTATCATCAGCATGGTATTGTTTATTTTGAATTGTTATTAGAGTATTCCATGTTGTATGTCCACTATTCTTCTCCGATTGATAAGTTGTATCTACTACAAATCTATTCATCGAGCTAAAAATAGCGTGTATTTTATATAATCGTTGTAGACAAGTTAACGCATTGAGCTCATTAATGAGTACGTTCATTGGCTTAATAGCGAACAAAAGCTGTATTAATTTTTCTTCACAGCTTATTATTGTAGATAATGAGTTGTTTATATAACACCAAACCAACATAAGTTTCTCGTCGCATTTAATAAACAGGCTCGAAGGTTGGAACTTGCTAATCAAGAGCAATAACGCACGTCCTACTTCCTCATCCTTTTTACATGCGTGGTATAGCGTGATAAAAAATTCAAGAAAGGAGCTATAATTAAACCAAGATGACGTATTGTCTAAATGAGTCGTTAATTCTGCTATTAAATACAATGTGAAATGCTTTTTCTCGTCCTCGTTGAGGGCTTCGGCAATGGCAGGTACAATCATTTTTAATAAAGAATCCCCGATGAATTTGATTTTTTGCACGGCAATTTTAACTATAATTTTTTTTAATTCTATATTTGTACTTTTTATAAAATACAAGCTGCCAATATTCCTTACCACATCTCCCTCAGACTCATCCAAGTTCTCTTTTTGCAATAACTCTCGCAATTTTTGTAATAAAATTGCTTCAAAATTATCAACCCCTCGACTCAAGTCTTCACAAAGTTTAGCAATAAAAAATTTTTTAATTCTACTTGAATACTCGGAGCTTGAATCAAAATACTTTTGTAAGTCAGGTGAAAATATCTGTGTAAAATTTTCTTGTTCAGGTAGGGCCCTATGTTTTTTGCAAAAGGCATATAATATTCGACCATCGATTATACCTAAGTAACACGTGGGAATACTATACATAACAGTGCAAATAAATGGCCAAAGACAAGGAATGGAATTTTTTTCAAAAATATTTAACAGCGAAGTGAGATCTTCTAAATTTATGTTAGTTTTATTATTCCTCATCCAATCACTGTTATTTAAAAAGTTGAGAATTGTTTGATAAACGGCTTGGTGCTTATCTTCAGTAGATAGAGAGAGGAAGAGCATTAGCAACGGTTGAAAAAGTACCCCAGCCCTTATTTTGACGCCACCTTGGAGCAAAAGAAAGTTTAAAGTCTTTTCTTGCAATAAAAAATTAATATCATCATCAATTACTTGGCCTAATTTAATTTGATTCTGTAATATTTCCAAGTAAAAAGCAAAGATGAAAGAGAACGAATATTTCTTTCGGCCAAGTTCTTTCATATCTGAATTCAATATGTTGCGACACAAATCAATACAGATAATATTAATCTCTATTGTTGTAATGTTGTCGCGAGCCATACATTGGTAATAATAATAAATAAATTTTAATCTATCTGGGTTAGAAATCGAGGTAGAACCTGACTCTGGAGTAGAGATAGAATCTGGCTCTGAACCGAAAAATTCGATTAAAAGGGCAGAGAGACTCATAAATTATTCCTATGAATGATATTATTTTTAGAGTATGTGACGACGTAAATGATATTTTATCACGTAATCCTTAAGAAAAAATTAATGAAGAAGAGGTCGGTTTTTAAACTCTCTTCAGGGGACATTTTTAAAACTCTCGTCGTACCGCGATTTATTCGCGGTATCCAGAATGCATCGATACACCCTGGATACCGCGAATAAATCGCGGTACGACGAGAGTTTTAAAAATGTCCCCGACAGAGCACGATAGTTAAGGCTTCAAGCCATTTCATAAATTGTTAACATTACTCAACTATAATAATAACAGTAATCAATAAAGACACTTTAGCTCAACCGGTAGAATATCATAATCATGTTAATAGATGTCGATATCTCACAAGATAAGTTATTAAACAAGCTTGAAGTGCTATACAAAAAATATCAAGAAAAAGATCCTCTTGTTTGGACTGATAGAGAATACTCCTCTGGTGGTATTTGTCAGGGATATTCAATTTTATTTCTTTACACACACTGGCTATCTACTCAACCAAAAATAGATCCTACAAAGCCTCGTGATGATGCTGAATGGTTTAATAAAGTGGTGCTTGCTATTTTAA
>CAYSTH010000134.1:0-5636 GCA_964433995.1 uncultured Francisellaceae bacterium
TTGGGCACAGTAAGTAGTTTAAATGTGTCTGTGGCAGCGGGGATTACTTTATATGAGGTTCAGAGACAACGATTATCTTCAAAAAAATAAAAAGCGGGACTATTTTCTATTTCTCTTTTTGGTTTTCCAAATAATCCGCTAATTCCTGTTCTAATTTGTTATGGTAATCATACAAAACATCTTTTAAGCATGCGGCAAAAAAAAGAGCCGCTTTATTTGGAGGTTCTTTTTTTCCAAATAGGGCATTTAGAAAAAAACGTCTTGTTTGCATTTCATTTAAGGGTAAAGGTTTAAGACTATTTTGTGTTTTTACGTAATCAAAAGGTAGCCAAGCAAATCCAATTTCTTCAGTAATCAGCTTTAAAGATAATTGACTGCTGGAAATGCTCCAGCGATGACTGGCCTCAAGCCACCCCATATTGTGCGTATTTTTTTTGCCAGAATCTTTTATCACGAGTTGTAAATGTCCCTTCAAATCTTCAGATGTTAATTGAAATGCATAATGATGCAAGGGATGATTGGGGTGAGCAACCGCGACTTGTATAATTTCTACTTGAGCGAATTCAGCATATCCGGTTGGTACTTTAAATGCGATAACAATATCACTATTGTTATGTTCGAGCGCATCTAATGCACCAGAAAGACTCACTTCATGTAGTTGGACTCGTGTTTGCGCTATGAGGCTAAATTTTTTTAATGCTTCACTTAAAACACTTCGTGGAAAGGGGTCGTCTACCACAATCGTTATCTCTGCAGGCCAATCTTGTTTAGTGTTTGCAGCTATTTTTTCTATTTTTGCGGCATTTTCTAATAAAATGCATCCACGATGATATAAAATTTTACCGACCGATGTTAAGACTGCTTTGCGTCCTTTTATTTCTAAAATTTTAACACCAAGTTGAGATTGTAGTTGTGAAAGTGCATAACTAATCGTCGATTGACTGCGATGTAAAGATTCAGCCGCTTGAGCAAAACCACCTTCTTCAACTACTGTTTTTAAAATCAACCATTGATCAAAAGTGGTTTTTATTTTCATAAGGCCTCGGTTTATGTATCTAAAATTTCGATTGTTTTTATCGAAATAATGCCATTTATTATCTATATAAACAATGTATTATTGTTTTGTCAATCAGCTTAAATATTAATAAGGAATAAAATTATGCCCACTATTACGACAGAACAATTAAACGAGTACTTAAAACGAATTCGATTAGATTTAGATGCAAATACACTAAATCCTGATATAGAAACCTTTAATCTTTTACATAAACATCATGTGTTAAACATTCCCTTTGAAGCGCTAAGCGTTCATCTTGATAATATCGCATTATTAATGAAAAATAATCCAATTGATTTATCAATGGGAGCAGTTTTTCACAAAATTGTGACGCAAAAACGCGGAGGATATTGTTATGAAATGAATAAACTCTTTGCTGCAGTATTAAAGAAAATAGGTTTTGAGTTAGCTTCACATAAAGCGGGTGTGATGTGGGGATATAATGATAAAAGAAGCCCAGCACATCGATTACTAACGGTAAAATTAGCTGAAAAAATTTATATTGCTGATGTAGGCTTTGGTGGTCCGGGGATAATTAGCCCAATTCTTATAGATTTAGAAGATAAGATGGTGGGAAGTGAACAAGAGCAAGGTGGGCAGTTTTATCGTATTATCAGAGCAACTGACGGAGATATAGAATTGCAAAAAAATCGATCAGGTGTTTGGAAGGGCTTATATGGCTTTGATATAAATATGACTTATAAAGAAGCAGATTATAAAGAGAATAATGATTTTACAGCCATGCATCCTGATTCTACTTTTGTAAAGCTGATGATTTGCACGATGCCTTTAGAGACAGGAAGAGTTTCACTAACAGATAATGTATTTAAGTATGTCGATTATAAAGAGGGGCGTGAAGAAATCAAAGAAATGAAGACACTTTCTGACTATTCAGAATATACAAGCTACTTAGATAAATATTTCAACCTGAAATTATCATTGGATGTGTCATTTAATCGCTATAACAAGGGTAATGTGTTATTTGCAAATAAAGCCATTACCTACACCCATTCTGAAAAGCTACAGCATATTGGAGAGAATGGTCGGTCAATCATTTATTCTGGGAAGCAGTATAATCTTGTTAATGAAACTAAAGACTTTGATGATCTTCCTAGGGCAGAAGCCACCGGACTAAAATTGTAATTGCCAGGGAGCGCTAAATCTCTTAGAATCACGGGTTCTGCTGAATAGGCTTTTCTATTTATGTAGTTTACTAAATTTATAATTAATCTCCTTGCGCTTAGTCGGATATCGACAAAATTAAGCGCTTGTAAACCAAGAGGAGTTGTACGTTTATGCGTCACTATGAGATTGTTTTTTTAGTTCACCCCGACCAAAGTGAACAGGTTCCTGCAATGGTCGAACGCTATAAAGCCATGATTGAAAAAGATGGTGGCCAAGTTCATCGTTTTGAAGATTGGGGCAGAAGACCCTTAGCTTATCCTATTAAGAAAGTACACAAAGCACATTACGTGTTAATGAACATTGAATGTTCTACTCCTGTTTTAACAGAGTTAAAGAGCGCGTTTCGTTACAATGATGCCGTGCTTCGTAACCTCGTGCTAAATCGTACAGAAGCGGTGACAGAAATGTCTGCTATGTTACGTTTTGATGAACAAAAAGATCGTAAAGGTCGTTCAGAAAGACCAGCCTACGAAGAGCTAGACATCGGCGTAGAATAAACCCTTTTTTATACATTTAGACGAGAGAAGAGAGTAAATCATGAAAAACGCAGGGCGTTTTCGCGGTAACAAGAAAAAATATTGTCCTTTTACCACAGGTAAAATTCCATTAGACGCAATCGATTATAAAAATCTGCGTTTATTGAAAAAGTTTGTTACCGAATCGCATAAAATTGTACCAAGCCGTATTACTGGCGTGCGCAATACAGTGCAGCATATTCTTGCGCTGAACATTAAGCATGCACGGTTTTTAGCATTGATCCCTTATTGCGACAATCATTAATCTAGGGGAAAGAAGATGGAAGTCATTTTATTAGAAAATATCAGAAAGCTTGGCCAATTTGGCTCTAAAGTCAAAGTAGCTAAAGGCTATGGCAGAAACTTTTTAATTCCTCAAGGAAAGGCTGTGCCTGCAAATGCGGCGAATTTAGCCAAATTTGAAGCGCAAAGAGAAGAGTTTCAAAAGGCAGCTGATCTTAAACGTCAGCAAGCTGAAGAAAGAGGTGCCAAAATTCAAGCAGTGCAATTGGTTATCCAAGCACGTTCTGCTGATGAAGGTAAGCTATATGGTTCAGTAGGGACGCAAGAAATTGCTGAAGCATTCAAGCAACACAACATCGAAGTAAAACGCCAAGAAGTGCGTTTACCTAATGGTGCTTTCCGCGAAATCGGTGAATATGAAGTGGATATTCAGCTTCACACTGAAGTGACCGTACCTGTTAAAGTTTCGGTTGTTGCGGAAGCAAAATAACGGCTTAGAAGTTGTTTCGTCTGGCCTTTGTTGTATTGTATGATAATAACAAAGGTCAGAAGACCGTTAGGGTTATTTTAGAGGCAAATTAATGATAACAACAACTTCTGCTCCTCAGGCCCTTCAAAATGCGCCTGCAGGTCAACAGGCAATTGATAAACTCAAGATTCCTCCCCATTCTATCGAAGCTGAACAGGCCATTTTAGGCGGTTTAATGATAGAAAATATCGCCTGGGAAAACATGGGCGATAAAATTACCTTTCAAGATTTTTACAGACAAGATCATCAAATGATCTTTCAAGCAATTGCCACATTGCTGGATCAAAATAAACCAGCCGACGTGATCACCGTAAGTGAGTACCTTACTCAGCAGAATCAATTAACACAGATAGGTGGCTTGGCATATCTTGGCGAGTTAGCCAAAAATACCCCAACAGCTGCGAACATTAGCGCTTATGCGGAGATTATTCGAGAACGTTCTATTCTCCGATCTTTAATTTCTGTGAGCACCGAAATCACCGAATTGGCTTTTCAACCTCAAGGTAAAATCAGTGCCGAAATTTTAGATATAGCTGAGCAAAAAGTATTTAATATCGCCGATCAAGGTTCAAAAACGGAAGGCCCTCAAAACATCAGAAAAGTGGTCGCACAAGCGCTCGATAATATTGAAAAACGTTTTGGCGAAAGTAACCCTATTACAGGTATTGCATCAGGATTTAACGATTTAGACAGGATCACAGCAGGCCTACAAGCTGGAGATTTAATTATTGTCGCGGGTCGTCCCTCTATGGGAAAAACCACTTTAGCGATGAATATAGCAGAACATGCTGCCATTAAATCACAAAAAGCAGTTTTGGTATTCAGTATGGAAATGCCATCTGAATCGTTGGCCACCAGAATGATGTCGTCTTTGGGGCGTATCGATCAGAGCAAACTCAGAACAGGGCGTCTTCAAGAAGAAGATTGGACCAGACTCACCAGTGCAGTAGGCTTATTAAGCGACGCAAAATTATATATTGATGAAACCCCTGCATTATCTCCTATGGAAGTGCGTTCAAGAGCAAGACGTATTGCCAGAGAAAATCCATTAGGTTTAATTGTGATCGATTACTTACAGTTAATGCGTGTGACGGGTCATTCAGAAAATCGCACAGCTGAAATTTCTGAAATTTCACGGTCCTTAAAAGCCTTAGCCAAAGAACTACATGTACCAGTAATTGCTTTATCACAGTTAAACCGTAGTTTAGAGCAGCGTCCTAATAAACGGCCTGTGATGTCTGATTTAAGAGAATCTGGTGCGATAGAGCAAGACGCCGATATCATCGCGTTTGTATACCGTGATGAAGTCTATAACGAAGATAGTCCAGAAAAAGGCGTTGCCGAAATTATTATAGGTAAACACCGTAATGGCCCCATTGGTGTCGTGAAGTTAACCTTTATGGGACAATATACGCGTTTTGATAACTTTGCTTCTCCTAACGCATTTATACCGGCTTAGCCTATATGTCTATGCAAACACAAAAAAATGTCGCTTTTATCTCTCAGAAAGCATTGCAGCATAATGTAAAGCAATTAAGACAATTAGCCCCACATTCAAAGTTACTGGGCATGGTCAAAGCCGATGCATATGGCCATGGCATGTTGCGTGTCTCTCAGGCAATTGGAGAGCAGGTCGATGGGCTTGCTGTCGCAACGGTAGAAGAAGGGTGTACACTTCGTTTAGCTTATCCCAACGTGAAAAATATTGTGGTGATGGAAGGCGCTTTATATTTAGATGAGTTGATACTCGCTGCGCAACATAGCCTTACTTTAGTATTACATCATCAACATGAACTAAAGTTATTAGCAGAATATGCAACGCTGTATCAAAAAAAACAAGATTTTCCATCTATCGCGATTTGGGTACAAATAGACATTGGCATGCATAGACTAGGGTTTTTGCCAAACGAAATACCCTCGTTATTATTAAAATTAAATCAATTTCAGCAAGATAATATTATCAACTTGCAAGTTTGGATGACGCATTTTAGTGCATCAGAAGATCTCACCGATGAGGCAAATCAAGTACAATTAAGCCGCTATCAAAAATATGTGGCCTCTCTTCCAGGGCAAAAAAGCATGGCGAATTCAGGGGCGATTCTTCAAA
>CAYSTH010000135.1:0-5508 GCA_964433995.1 uncultured Francisellaceae bacterium
TTGCTAGTTCCACGAACAAGATTAGTTGAAATGGCTGTGAAATTTCCATATCCTGAGTTATTTCCTGATAGGTTATTGATAGTACCAAGTTGTACTCTATTGATGTACTCGTCGGCAGTGCTGTTTCCTTTTGATGCACAGTAAGTAACGGTTGGCGTAGCTAAAGTGGTTACACTAACAGTATTACTATTTACAGAAATGTTACCCGCAGCGTCTTTTGCAGTAACATAGAAAGTATAGGTAGTTGAAGCTGTTAAGCCTGTTACAGCATAGGTTGTGGTAGTAGTTGAACCTAGTAAAGTTCCGTTTCTGTAAACATCGTACCCTGTTACTGCCACGTTATCTGTTGCGCCAGACCAAGAAAGGTTAGTAGCAGTGGTTGTTGTACCGCTAGCTGATAGTGTTGGAGCTGATGGCGCTGTGGTATCTGCAACTGGTGCAGTTGTAGTTACACTAACGGTGTTGCTATCAACAGAGGTGTTTCCAGCAGCGTCTTTTGCTCTAACTGTAAAGGAATAAGTAGTTGAAGCGGTAAGACCGGTTACTGCAAAAGTTGTAGCAGCTGTTGAACCTAATAAAGCTCCGTTTCTGTAAACATCGTAACCTGTTACCGCTACGTTATCTGTTGCACCAGTCCAAGAAAGGTTAGTGCTGGTTTGGGTTGTTCCTGATGCGCTTAAAGTAGGTGCTGTAGGCGCTACAGTATCTGTTGAGCCAGAAGTAATAGTAAAGTTAGCGTTTGAAACATCAAAGAAGATGTGGTTTGTTCCTTTTACCATAATTCTATTTGTTGTTCCAGCGGTATTAGGGATTGTTACTGCTTGAGAACCATCGTTTGGTGTTGCTGCTAAAAGGGTTGACCAAGTAGTTCCGCCATCCGTTGAAATAAGAATATCAACGTTAGCACAGTTAACACCATTAGCTGTTGTTCCTGCTACGTTCCAAGTGATGGTTTGAGAGCTACCGCCTACATAAGACACGGCAGTATTTGGAGCTGTAACTGAGAATGGACCAGCGGTTCCATTAACTGTTACTACCATATCGTCAGATTTATTAGCTGCGCCGCCTAATTTGTTGTCGCGAACGGTTAATCTAAAATTCATTGTTCTAGCTACTGAAGGAAGTGCTTCTACTACAATTTCTGTTCCTTGAGTAGTGGTTGCACCTGCTAATACTCTAGACATGTTAGGGAAATATCTAACCGGAGAAGTTGAAGAGTTGTATGATCTAAAAGTTGGACCAGACGTTTTGGTAGCGCTTGCTGCTGAGCTAGCGCCGGTTTGTGTAGATGAAGCGTTGTCAAATTGCTCCCAGTTGTAAGTTAGTACATCGCCGTCAACATCGGTTCCTGAACCTGTAAGCATAAACGGAGTGCTTTTTGGAATTGTATAATCTAAACCAGCATTAGCAGTAGGAACTGCATTGCCAGTAGGTGTATTGGTTTGGCAAGTTTTAGCTTTCACATTGTTGGTTACTTGTTGAATGCTAAACGCATGAAAATAGGCGTCGGAATTGGTTTGAACGTCTTGACTAGTAATTCCTGCATATCCCATGATGGTTGAGCCAGAACCGGGTTCCATATTAGCGCCCGTTCCTTCGTTGCTCATAGAGAAGGTGTGATTGGCACCAAACTGGTGACCAATTTCGTGGGCAACATAATCGATGTCAAATGTATCTCCTGTAGGGATTGTACTAGAGGTAAATCCGCTACCTTTTGAACCGTTAACACAAACGCAACCGATACAGCCAGCATTACCATTATTAGAAGCTCTAACAAATAAATGGCCTACATCGTAGTTAGCTTCTCCAATTACAGAAGTTAAGGTGCTTTGAAGTTGGCTATTGTAGCTGGTAGTGTATGGGTCAGTAGAAGCATTAGTGTAAAGTACTAAATCGTTGTTGGCAATCAAGACCATTCTAATAGCAAAGTCGTTTTCAAATACTCCGTTTACACGAGTCATAGAAGCATTGATTGCTGCAAGAGCTTGTGCTTTTGTACCACCAAAATAGGTTGCGTATTCGCCTGTACAAGAAACGGCAAGTCTGAAAGTTCTTAGCACTGAGTCGTCCGCATTTCTTAGCATCATTGTTGGGCTTGCCGCTGCTTTGTCAATAACAGAACATTCGAATGGTGTGAATGCGTTTTTCTTGTCAGCTTTTTTATAAACGGTGTAGGTTGTTAAATCGGCTGAAATTGGTTCAATGAATTCAGTAGATTTATTTGGTGAAAGCACCATTGATTTAAACCCTAGTGGAGAAACACTAAAGTAAGCAATTGAAAGAGGATTGTCAATTCCAATACCTACATAGGATTTGATTTCTGGGTATTTAGCTGCTAATTCTGCCGCCATAATGGAGTTTTCAAAAACTTTGAATTGCTCCAAATTTCCATCAGCATTTGGAATTGAAATAATGTTTTGCGATTGACTGCTCGACATTCGTTTTGGAGCTGAATTTAAGGCAGAACGCAATCCGCTTAGATTTAATTCAAAAACTTTTTCTGATGGCAATTGCATGTTTTCGTCAAGAGCAATCAGTGTAGTTTTTTTTGCAGATGCATTCCAGATTGCGCTTTTGTTTTGAGCAAAAGACAGGTTTGCAACTACTAATAAAGCAACAGAGAGTAATTTGTACTTCATAGTTAATTTGGTTTTTGGTTAAATAGTTTGTCAAATGTATAATTAAAATTAAATTATCGTAACTATAATTGGTAAAAATAGTAACAAAATGATAACGTTTTTTGATTATGATTGTGAAGTATGCTTTAAAATACGCTTTTTTGTAAAAAATAAATATTTGTTGTCTAGTTTTCTAAAATGTTTTTACTTTTAAATCAAATTTTCAAGTCAAATGAATTTAAGTTATTGGGAATTAAAAAACTGGTTTACTCAAGTTGATTTTACCATTGTAGGCAGTGGAATTGTTGGTTTACATTGTGCTTTGGCATTGCGAGAAAAATATCCAAACAGTAAAATATTAGTTTTAGAAAAAGGGATTTTACCACAAGGTGCAAGTACAAAAAATGCTGGTTTTGCTTGTTTTGGAAGTATTTCTGAAATTTTAGATGATTTAAAAAATCATTCTGAAGAAGAAGTTATTCAACTTATTCAAAAACGCTGGAATGGATTGCAATTACTTCGTAAAAACCTTGGCGATGAAGCCATTGATTTCAAACCTTTTGGCGGATACGAATTGTTTTTAAAAGATGATGAAAGTGGTTACAGCGAATGTTTGCAACGAATTCCGTTTGTAAATGAGATTTTGAAACCTATTTTTAGAAACGACGTTTTTAACAAAGAAGTAGATCGATTTGACTTTAAAAACATACACGAATACTTGATTTTTAATCCATTTGAAGCTCAAATCGACACTGGAAAAATGATGAATGCTTTGCTCCAAAAAGCTATCGCAAACAACATTTTACTTCTAAATCAAGTAGTGGTTAGTTCTTATTTGGATAAAGGGAATTCGGTAGAAGTTCAGATGAATGATTTTAGTTTTTCAACCCAAAAATTGTTTTTTGCAACCAACGGTTTTGCTCAAAAACTAACCGATAATTATGTAAAACCGGCAAGAGCTCAAGTTTTGATTACCGAGCCAATTCCTAATTTGGACATCAAAGGAACGTTTCATTTAGACAAAGGTTACTACTATTTTAGAAACATTGATGATAGAATTCTTCTTGGCGGCGGAAGAAATTTAGACTTTGAAGGTGAAACCACAACAGAATTTGGCGAAACTGAATTAATCCAAAATCATTTGGAAAAATTATTAAAAGAAGTAATTTTACCTGATACAGATTTTAAAATTGCGCATCGCTGGAGTGGCATTATGGGAATGGGTTCAAGCAAAAAACCAATTGTTGAACCGCTTTCTGAAAATGTTTTTTGTGGCGTTCGTCTCGGCGGAATGGGAGTCGCAATAGGAAGTTTGATAGGAAAAGAATTAGCAGATTTAGCATAATAAAAGTATGATTAGAAAAATATTTCGTTGGATTTGGAAAGCTACACTTTGGTTTATTGCCTTGTCAATTTTGTCAGTGATTATTTTTAAATGGGTTCCAGTACCAATAACACCATTAATGATGACACGTGCTATTGATAATAAAATGGAAGGGAAAGATATGATTTTAAGCCACGATTGGGAACCGATAGAAAATATTTCGCCTAATCTTCAAAAAGCAGTTATCGCCAGCGAAGATGGTAATTTTTTAAAGCATAACGGTTTTGATTTTAATGCGATGCAAAAGGCATTTAAAAGTAATCAAAAAGGCAAACGATTGAAAGGCGGAAGTACTATTTCGCAACAAACTGCCAAGAACGTTTTCTTGTGGCAAGGCAGAAGTTATCTTAGAAAAGGATTGGAAGCTTATTTTACTGTTTTGATAGAGCTTATTTGGGGAAAAGAACGAATTATGGAAGTTTATATTAATTCAATAGAAATGGGTAATGGTGTTTATGGAGCCGAAGCTGCTGCACAACATTGGTATCGAAAAAGTGCTGCTGATTTAACCAAACAAGAAGCCGCAGGAATTGCCGCTATTTTGCCAAATCCAAGAAAATATAAAGCGACTAATTCGTCTTCTTATATTGAAAGAAGAAAAGGCAAAATTGTTCGCGTAATGAACCAAATTGGTAAAATTGAATATTAAAAAAACCGACTTTAGTCGGTTTTGTTTTTTTAGTAAAATAAAGGTTTGTATTGTTGCCAATGTTTATAAATCAAAATGGCATTTATAACAACAATTAGTAATGCAACACCAATTCCTGGTATGTCTAAAAACATATGGAATAATAAAATGTTGATGGAAATTGGTGCTAAAAGAATTAAGGCAAAAGCTACCCATTTTTTAAGCAAAAGCATTGCTCCAATCATTACTTCTAATATCCCAACAACAGGAAAAATATAACCCGTTGCTCCAAGTGAATTCATGAATTCTCCAGCTGAACCTGTTGGTGCTTCCATTGGGATAAAATGTAAAAATTTGTTTGCTCCAAAAACAAGAAGCATTAGTCCTAAAACAATTCTAGCGATTTTTGTAAACATTGAATTCATAAAAAGGCAAATTTTTGGTTAGTAATATGGTAAAAATAGAATTATTTTTTTACATTATAAACTATTTTTAAATCTATTTAATGAAATATTTATAATTATTGTGTTAAATAGGTAATTCCAATAGTGTGTTGTAACTTTTTTGAGAAATGAATAACTTATAGTAAATTAAAAAAATAATACACAATGATAGCACACGAAATTGACTACCATATTTATGGTGAAGAAATGCAATATGTAGAGATTGAACTTGATCCACAAGAGATAGTTGTTGCCGAAGCAGGAAGTTTTATGATGATGGAAAACGGCATTCAAATGCAAACTATTTTTGGCGATGGTTCAGCGCAACAGCAAGGAATTTTTGGTAAATTACTTTCGGCTGGAAAAAGAGTTTTAACTGGGGAAAGTCTTTTTATGACGGCATACTTAAATCAGAATAATTCGAAGAGTAAAGTA
>CAYSTH010000136.1:0-5492 GCA_964433995.1 uncultured Francisellaceae bacterium
TTCACTGTTATCAATGGCAGGAGGAGTATAAGCATAAGTACCATCAGCATTGACCAATAGCATACCACCAAGATAGGTCATCACATTTGCAGGTGTGCTTTGAGTGATATTTGCTGTCGCTATGGCATTATTGACATCTCTGTAAGTAATCGAAGCAATATGTAAAGGAGAATCAGCTCCTGTTATATCATTCGCAAGTAAATTACCACTTGAATGTGCACTATTGCCACCTTTAATAGCATAAAAACCGGTGTCATTCACCGCTTGAGGGGCATCATCATGAAATTGTAAAGCAGTGCCAATATTAATAGTCTCAGAACCTGTGGCACTATCACCATCTTTATCGGTAATCGTATCAGTAGCTGTTAATTTAATTAAATCAGCAGCACTTAAAGTAACAACTGCATCTGCGGTGCTGCCATTAGGGTGTTGTAATGCGCGTGCTTGATCGAGCGTTACAATGCCAGATGAGCTATCAACAGATAAAGTGAATACGTTTACATCTATATCGTTGTTGCTATCATGGTAATAGCCTATCACACTACCACTGTCCATTTTTAGTAGGACAGGATTATTGCTGCTGCTATCAATCAAACCACTATTACTTCCGTCTATAGTAGATAAGGTGTAAATTTTACCCGCTAGTTGACCTGCCCCATCAGCACCATAGTGGGGTGAGACCGTAAAATTATCTGAAAAATCCGCACTGGCATTATTGCTTAAATTTGTTTCATCGACATTTAATATGTCAGGAGTACCAACAGCAGTAATTAAAATACTAGGACCATCATCTTTAAAACTTAAAGCTGTGCCAATATCGATAGTAGCCGAGCTGGTTTGGCTGTCTCCATCTCTATCGGTAATGGTGCTGGTTGCGGTTATTTTAATTAAATCGGCCGTGCTCAAAGTAACGGCATCATCAGGGTTGCTGGTATCTGGGTGTTTAACCGCCATTGATTGAGTTAAAGTCACATTCCCAGAGGCATTAACAGAAAGAGTGAATACAGTGACATCTGCACTGCCATTATTGTAATACCCTACAACATTTCCACCACTCATTTTTAAGAGCACCGAGTGATCGGCTAACGCATTATCTGTCACGGTTAAGCCACTAGGCCCTGCAATAATCGAAAGCGTGTAAACAGGAGGAGGCAACGAGCCTGCCCCATCTGCTCCAAAATTGCTGGTGACATGAAAGTTATCAGCAAAGTTAGCGGAGGCAGACGTGCCCAAACTCGATTCATCGACCGTTAACATATCTGCTGTACCAACGGTATTAACTAAAATACTGGGGCCATCATCTTTGAAATTTAAAGAGGTGCCAATATCAAGGGTGGCTGAGCTAGTTTGTGTATCGCCATCTCTGTCAGTAATTGTGCTGGTTGCGGTTATTTTAATTAAATCGGCCGTGCTCAAAGTAACGGCCTCATCAGGATTGCCTGAATCTGGGTGTTGTAAAGCACGTATTTGTTCAAGCGTGACAGTGCCAGAACCATCAACGGACAATGTGAAAACTAAATTGTTTCCTACTTCAGTTCGGCCTTCAACTACGCCTCCATTCATGGATAAAATCACATTCTGACCGGTGGCAACATCGATTAAACCACTGGGCCCTGCAGTAACAGAAAGGGTATAAACAGGAGGAGGTAATGAACCGGCATTATCTGCGCCAAAGCTAGAAGTGATATTAAAATTATCAGCAAAATTGGCTGTAACAAGTGTACCTAAAGTGGTTTCATCGACGCTTAAAATATCTGCTGTACCAACGGTATTAACTAAAATACTGGGGCCATCATCTTTAAAACTCAAAGCGTTACCAATATTGATAGCAGCAGAGCTAGTTTGGCTGTCTCCATCTCTATCAGTAATGGTGCTGGTTGCGGTTATTTTAATTAAATCAGCTGAGTTTAAAGTAACGGCCTCATCAGGATTGCCTGAATCTGGGTGTTGTAAAGCACGTATTTGTTCAAGCGTGACAGTGCCAGAACCATCAACGGACAATGTAAAAACTAAATTGTTTCCTACTTCAGTTCGGCCTTCAACAATGCCTCCATTCATGGATAAAATCACATTTTGACCGGTGGCAACATCGATTAAACCGCTAGGCCCTGCAATAACAGAAAGCGTATAAACAGGGGGAGGCAAAGAGCCTGCGCCATCTCCACCAAAATCGCTTGTTATGTTAAAGTTATCAGCAAAATTAGCAGAAGTCGATGTACCCAAACTGGATTCATCAACGATGATAATATCAGCAGGTGCGACGATACTCACTAAAATAGTGGGGCCATCGTCATCAAAGTTTATTGCTTGGCCGATATTGAGATTGGCAGTGCTTGTTGCGCTATCTCCGTTACTATCTGTAATGGTGGTAGTTGCGCTTATTTTGATTAAGTTATCTGCACTTAAAGTGAGAGGATCATTAGGATTGGTGTTATCTGGATGACGAATTGGCCGATCTTGATCAAGTGTGACAACACCGGAAGCATTGACTGAAACAGTAAAAACCAACGTATCTCCAAATTCAGTTCGTCCTTCTACAACGCCATTGTTTATGGATAAAATGATATTTTGGCCTGTACCAACATCAACTAAACCACTGGGGCCGGCAATAATGGAGAGTGCATAAGTGGGTCCAATAATAAACCCTGCCCCATCATTGCCAAAATCACTTGTAAATGTGAAGTTATCAGCAAAATTCGCACTGGTACTCATGCCCAGGGTAGATTCATTTACCCCTAACTGATCGGCTGGTGCTGTGACAAACATTGAAATAGAAGGAATATAATTAAGAGGAGGTGTCGTAAAACCACCACCGCTTCCGCTGCCTGAATTATTATCACTACTATTATCGATAGGAGGAGAAGTGTCTGTTACCTTATCGTTGTTACCAAAACCGACATAAAGTAGGGGATTGCCACTGTTGCTGCTGCCACTGCCATTGTCTGTAGAGGGTAAATCAGAAAAAGCACTATCACCTAATAAACCTTGCAATGTTTGTGGATCGAGATCGGCAATAAAAGCCCTTCTGACAGGTAATCTCATTAAATCTGCTAAGCTCAAACTATCGATATCAGGTTCTTGAGCATCATCACCATCTTGCCAGCGATTTAATCTGACAGGCACTTTAAGCAAATCTTCAAAGCTCAAGGCTAAAAAATCATAAGAATCATCGTTAACATCGTCGACATTACCCACGTTATTTTGTTTGTCATCTCCTTTAGGGGATAAGAAAACAGGTGTTTGTTGCAAGGTGAGAAAATCAAGTTGAAAAAAATCGGGTCCTGCTAATGGCTCGCCTCTGAAAGACATTTCAACAACAGGAACATGAAGCAATTCTTCAAAAGTTAAATTCGAAAAATCGTATTTATTATCTTCTTCTGGTGGAGAAGCATCTTTCTTAAGATTGCTGTTGTCTGGTGTGTCTTTAGTTGGCATCATGTATCTACACCTTAGTATTTCGACCGCAACGTATAATAATTTACCTTACGCTCAATTAAGTTTTTCAATAACTGGACTTTAGTACCATAAGAGGGACTACCTCATTGGATAAAAAAAAGTGTGCTAAGTTCAGTTTTGCCATAAAACACCTTTGTTTAAACTGAAAATACATTCAGAAAATAGAAGAAAAATACAAAAAATATAATTTAATGCAGCTATACAAAATAAAGAAACAGCCGAGAACGATAGTAGAGAAATTATAACTTGCTGAAATCGGAGTGATTCGTGCAATTGCATACAAGGGTCGGCCAAAGTTTGAATGAAGCCTTACAGGGACTTAAAAGCCAATGGAACAAAATTCAAAGACCTTATCGCCTTTTGATGAAAGTAAGGGTGCCCGTTAATGCAAAAAGCTTTATTGCAGAAGCAGTATTAGATAATTCTAATGATGCTATTTTAGTGATTCGTTCATCTGGGCAAATTGTGTATTCAAACAAAAATGCTAACAGATTATTTGAGACCAATAATGTCGGATTAATAAATCAAAACATTACAGGTATTTTTTCAGCTTTTTCAGAAACTGAACGTAATAAGTTAAATGAAGCACTTTTGTTTATTCGGCCTAATCAAACCTTAGAACTGATTGGAGCAGATGCCTTTGGGCGTCAGAGAGTATATTTAATAGAAATTTTTGCTATAAAAAAAATAAATAAACCCACCTTAATTAGTTTAACGATAAAAGATGTTTCACAAAATGAAGTATTACGCTATCAAAATGATTTTTTAAAAACGCATGATATTACGACAGGGACGTACAATAGAGAAGCTTTTTTGGACAAACTGCAAAGGAGCATAGGTCGTGCAGAACGCTATAACACAAATTGTGCAGTAATATTTTTTGGTTTAGATGGTTTTACTACCATTAATCAAGCTTATGGGCATAAATCGGGAGATATGATTTTAAAAGAAGTGGCAAAGAGAATGCAATCTGTGATTCGAGAAACAGACGTCGTGGCGAGATTTGGAGGAGACGAATTTTTAGTTTTATTAGATAGATTAGACAATCCCCTTGAGGCAGGAAGAATTGCAGAGTATATCATTCAAGCGATACATCAACCATTCCAACAAGATTTTGAAATAGATTTTATTCATATTAGTGCTGGTATTGCTGTCTATCCTCAAGATGAAAAAGATCCTGCTTTATTAATTCAATGTGCTCGAATGGGCTTATTAGAAGCAAGACAAAATGGCAAAAGTGAATATCAATATTATCAAGATAAGATGCAAGTAGAAGCGCAACGAAAAATCATGGTGGCAAGTGAATTAAGAAAAGCGTTGAGAACAAATCAACTAGAGGTATATTTTCAACCTTTATTACAAGCTAAAACACTTAAACTAGTAGGGGTAGAAGCACTAGCCAGATGGCATCATCCTCAATTGGGAAGCATTTCACCGCAAGAGTTCGTTGGTATTGCTGAAGAAATGGGATTTATTTCTGTTTTAGGAAGATATGTGTTTACTTTGGCTTGTCAATATTTTGCTAATTGGGTAAACGATCCTTCGATACAGTTTGATTTTAAGTTGGCAATCAATTTATCAGTTAAAGAATTTTTAAAAGAAGATTTTGTAGAATTCATTAACCAAACAGTAAAGAAATATAGTCTTAGCCCATCGAATATTCAACTTGAAATTACCGAGTCAATTTTTATACAAGATACCGATCTTATTGTCAAAAAACTCAATGAACTTAAACAAAATAATTTTGAAATTGTCATGGATGATTTTGGCACAGGATATTCCTGCTTAAGTCTTTTATCAGAATTACCTGTAGATGCTATAAAAATAGACAAATCCTTTAGCGAAAAATTGTGTTCACCTAATCCTTCTCATCAAGCTATTGTGAGAGCCATTGTAGAGTTGTCTAAAAATTTGCAAATCAAAACGATTGCAGAAGGCATAGAAACGGTTGCACAGCAAAGTTATATGACAAAAATGGGTGTAGATGGACTACAAGGTTTTTTATTTGCCAAACCTATGAATCCTAAAAAAATGCA
>CAYSTH010000137.1:0-5393 GCA_964433995.1 uncultured Francisellaceae bacterium
TAGTTTAAATACGTTAACTAAGCGAGAATTTGAAATATTCATACAAATAAAAATCGGGAAAAATGATAGTGAAATAGCCCAAGATTTAAATATTGAAATTTCTCATGTACGAAATATCAAGTCTAAAATCTTCAAAAAAATACAGGGTGATGATGTTGGTGAATTGGTCCGTCGTTTAATTGGAAATATTACACATTAAAATTCAAACAGGTGGTAAAAATATGATGAACGAAAATATAATTGTGGCTGGTGGCTGGGGATTATTGGGTGCTTTTATTTTTTATCTCGCCAACAAATATTATGTTAACTCGACTTTAACAAAAAAAAATATTGAAGCGCATGAGTTATTTATTCGAAGAAATAAAGAGTACTTTGACCTGACAAGTCCTATTACAAACGAAACAACCGTTTTTCCTGGAGACCCCAAATTTAATATTGAAATTATTAGCTCCCTTGACAAGGGCGAACCTTTCAATTTATGTAAAATGACATTAGGAAATCACATGGGAACACACATTGATTTTCCCGGGCATGTGTTGAAAAATGGGAAATTAAGTGACCAATATAGCATATCCGATTTAATCGGTAATGGAATAATAATTGAGTTACCCCCCACAGCAGATACAATCAATAGAGCTTTTGTAGAACATCAAGATATTCCTAAAAATTCCTTTGTTTTCTTTAAAACCAAAAATTCAGATAGGAAAAAAAGTGCTTGTTTTCAAGAGCGATATGTTTATATAGAACCAGATGCCGCACTCGCTTTAATAGAAAAAAAAGTAAAAGTTGTTGGAATTGATTATCTTAGCGTGGACTCATCTGAGTTATCAGATTTACCCGTTCATCAAATATTACTATCAAATGACATATTAATAGTTGAAAACTTGGAACTTTCTAATATATTACCCGGTCCAGGTACGATATATATTATGCCAATTCATGTACCTGGAATGGATGGTTTACCAACCAGAGTGGTAATGGAAAGATGAAAAAAATACTGCGAATGAAAGATTTTAACTTAATTTTCTCTAAGATGTTTTTTTTAATAGCTTTATTTTCGTGGGCAGTATATGCATTTTTTTATATCTATTTTAAAAAACACCTTGCACTGAATATTTCCGGATACTTTTCTTTGCTCGGCGAGGTCGGACTGGATATTATTTTAGTTATGTTATCATTTTTTTTGTGGCGAAAATCATCGGCACAAAAAAAAACATTTTTTCTGTTTTTTTTCGTTTCATTTTTACTCTCTATTATATCAGACTTTTCTTATAATTTTTTATTAAATATTCGTCACATTGAATTAACTCATTATGTAGATTCAATCTTCGATATCCCCTTTTTATTTTTTCTTGTCTTGCAAGCTGTTGCATGGAGCTTTATTTCAATTACTAATCTAGATCTAAAAAAAGATAAATTCGTTAACTATCTTCCATATTTTTTTGCAGCACTAGTTATGTTTTTTATTTTTATTTTTATGCACTCCTGGAAGATACAATATTTTTCATTAATTGGTATTTATCAAATATTAGATACATTTTTTGAAATTATTGGCTTTTGTTTTGCAATGTTTTGCCTCATTCGCGGCAATTGTTTTTGGCTAAAATGCTTGAGCACCGGCTATTTAACCGTAGTTGGGTCAGATTTAATCATTCGCTATTCAGTCATAAAAAATAATATAATGCAATCGAATTTATTTGAAGTCACGTGGGTATTAGGATTACTTCTAATCGTAATTGGGTTATATTCAGCTATCAATAAGCTAGAAGAAAAAGACTCCTTATTACCTGTAAATAGTTTACAATCACAGTTGAGTGTTTGGTCATTCACCTTATTACTTACCTCTATATTTTTAGTCTATTTAATGACTTTTATTCTATCTCATTTTTATATGAGCACTGGAGTGAATACCATTGAATATTACCCATCCATCATAATTTTTATTTCAATAATTTCAGCAACTGCAAGCAATTATTTTTCTATGCGGCTATCAAAACCATTAAATATAATTTCGGAAAAAATTAAATTAATTGAGTTAAATTCTTTAAATTTGGTTGAAAAAAACAAGACGGAATTTGGCATAAAAGAAATAGAAGAATTGGATGATTTTGTATTAAGCGTTGTATCAAAACTAACTGATGCAAATAACGTTAAGACAGAATTTATTATGAATATGTCGCATGACTTCAGAACCCCTGCTAGCGGGATATACCACATGTCAAAATTTATGTATGAAAGAATGGACGATAATTCGGTTTTTAAAAAGCATCAAAAGCTAATTGTAAATTCTTCACAGCAACTGTTAGGATTTATCGATAATATTTTAGACTATGCCCAATTTCAAAATCAGGATCATAAATTTGAGCTTCAAGAATTTTGTGTTGTCCAATTGATTGATGGAATGCTTGCGCTCATGTCTGCCAAAATTAAAGAAAAAGGGCTTACAACAAATGCTCAATACTCAAATACAAGTAATAATTATCTTGGAAACAAGTTATTAATTAATAGAGTAATATTAAATGTCGTATCTAACGCTATAAAATTTACACACAATGGTGGAATTTATATTTATGTGAGTGAAGAAAAAACACAGATACAGAATTATTTAGTTATAAAAATAAGAGATACCGGAATTGGGATCGATGAAAAAAATACTAGCCTAATATTTGAACCATTTTTCCGTGTGGAATCAGCAGAAACGGGAAGTTATTCCGGTGTTGGTCTTGGATTGAGCTGCGTTAATGTTTTGTTGAAAAAAATAGGTGGCAAAATTAATGTTTCTAGCCAATTGGGAATAGGTTCCGTGTTTACCATTTTGATTCCTATTATTTTCCGACAGTAAAAACTATAACTCATCTTTTTGAAGTGGTGATAAATTTGTATAACCTAATGAAAAATATAAAAAAATAAAAATCAAAACAAGTGAATGATATAATTAAAAAATTATGGAACAATAAACTCTAATTCGTTCCTAATATAGATTTGGATTTATCAAACTTAATGGAATTCAACAGTAAGATAAAATAACTACCTGTAGTTCTACTTCACCTTGTCTGTTTATTTGATAAAAACGAAAAACCAAATCATACAATAAGCTGTATAAACTGTATAAAAGGAGATTAAAAATGCTCTCAGCAACAGATGAAGGTAAAGGACTGGTTAAAGTCTATTGGCGGGATGTACGAGATCGCGTGGCGGCTTTAGAACCGGCCTTTGCTAAAATTGTTGATGAACTTGAGCCGGGTAAAAACTTACCTTTATATTTAGCTTATTATCCTTATGGAATGTTGAAAGATAAGGCAGAGGCTCAATTTTATCCCGCTGAAGATGGAAGGTTATATCGATTAACGGACCACGATGCGCCAAAGGAAGTGGTAAAAGATCTCGGCTATAGCAATAATGCTCTTCCTTTAGGAATGGTGCTGAAAAAAAATATTGAGCAATTCATTGATTTAAAGCATAAACAGATTTCTATTCCCTGGGTTATACATAAACCTGGCGATATATTTTCTTTTACACATATCAATAATACAAATCAATTTAATGCAAACCAAATCCTAACGACTTCGTCGGGAGTGAGGTCGGTATTTATGTTACCGAATATTGGATGTATAACTAACCATGCCAATTTACAACGTGATTTCAATATTAAAAGTCCCCCGCCTAAATCGCTTTATCAGCATTGGGATATTTTTAAAGGTATCGTTAATAGTGAAGCTACGAATAGCGATTGGCGCTCTTGCGTGTTATTTTTTTCAGTAAATTGGATCGAAAAAATTCATAATGACACTAAATGGATTATTTTAAAAAAATATCTTTTTGAATTAGCATGGAATCGATATGAGTTTTATAAAAACGAATTGGGTTATGCTATTGCATTTTCTTTAATTCAAGAAAAACGAAATTTAAAGCCAAATCCTTATTTAGTTGATACTGCCCACCATTTATTTAAAATTATTTCAGGAAAAGTTCCTGGGTACGCGCCAGCGTGTAGCAATGACTCACTACCGCTCGAGTTAATCCAAAATGCTTTTGTATCATCTTATGGCTTGAAAAAATATATCCCAACAATCATTCATCCTGTATCGTTTAATTTTAAAAATGATAAACAACCCATCTATTATTCATTACAACATCCATCAACATATGTTTTTTCACCTAAAGCTAGAAAAACCTTCAGTAAACTGATTGAGCTGCGGGAGCTGGCTTATATTATGAGAGTGTATTGCGATGAGTTGTCTAAAAAAAGTTTTCTTCCTTATGACCCCGTTATTAGTGAGATTATAGATAGAGTTGAACTTAATTATTTTCATAATGAAACCGATAGCCACAAAACCATTCGACCCAGCACAGATATTGCCATGCTAGATGAAAGATTCAATAATGCTAATTTAATAAATACATCATCTGCAGCAGTCTTCTCTAGCGATGCACCTTTTGTCAGAGGTTGTATTAGTATTAATGCTAAGCTTAATGAACAAAAACAATGAGATCGGACCTTAATACGCTTTGATGCGCGCTATGGATTAAATCCGCCAAAACTGCGTTGCAATGACGATCGTTGATTAACAATATTACGTAATGTTTTTGTAGCTCCTTGTGGTGCCGCGGCTCCCAATATAGCTGAAACTACTGCAATTCCTGCGGGCTGGCATTGCATTACCTCAGTGATATTGCTTATATTGATACCGCCGATTGCAATAATAGGTTTTGCAGTAATTATTTTTTGTATAGCTTTAAGGCCATCACAATTCAGGCTAGCTGTTGCATCAGTTTTGGTTGTGGTAGCAAATATAGGGCCTACACCAAAATAATCAACTGGTGCATCCTTGCATTGCGCGGCGTCTTCTTTAGATGTGATGGATAATCCGATAATTTTATCTTTACCCAATAACTCCCGCGCCGTTTTAACACTCATATCATTTTGACCTAGATGAACTCCATCTGCATCGATTTCTTTAGCTACTAGCAAAAAGTCATTAATAATAAGAGGAATACCTAGTGGCCTTAAGAAGGCTAGTAGTAATTTACCCGCTTTTTTAACTATTTCCTTATCTGCTGTTTTAGCCCGCAATTGAACACATGTGACTCCCCATTCTAAACTAACTACATCTTTAACTTTTTTAATTAAGATATTCAAATCATTACCAACATATCCTAAGTCAGCAACCAAATAGAGTGAATAATCTACCTTTTTTTTATCTAGTATTTTTTTACTGTTTGGTTGAAATGTATTTTGTCTGTTTAATATCGTAGAAGTAGAAGCAATTTGAACTGTCTCCTTATCCACTTTATTAAGTAGTTTATAATCAAGCTCTTCAAGCCCATATAAGTTATCTAAAAGATCGCTGAAAAATTGCCCTGGACCTTTTGCCGTGGCCATCGCTTTTTCA
>CAYSTH010000138.1:0-5350 GCA_964433995.1 uncultured Francisellaceae bacterium
AAAAATCCAACAAATGATGAAAGGCCACATGATATATTGCTCGAAATTGAAATGTATCCGTTTCTCGTGCATCGTAGAAATTACCCGAATTTAACCTGGGAAGAAGTCGAAAAGCAGATGTATGAATCGACGTTGCACATTTCGGATGAACATTATAATAGGTTACTGCCGATGGCAATATCGAATGTCAAACATAAAATAAATAAAAAATTAACGAAATTAAAACAAATAATTGACGATTTAATAAATCAACGTCATACAAACGGTGACTTCACCTCAGTTTTGGGATTGGGATTTGCCGGATCTTTATTTACGGTTCAATCTTTTGAAATGGAAGTTAAAAATACTATTTTTATCGCATTTTCCTTTAGAGCAAGAAAGCATTGGCATAATTATTTATTGCAAGAACTCGAATATAATTTTCATAGAAATTACCCTCCGCAGGATACAGGTGTCTTGATAAAAATTATTTCTGAACAAGCCATGTCACGAAGAAACAAAAGAAATTTTTGCATCCCACCTGATCCAATGCACGATAAGTCTGTTTATCAATATGTACTTAATCTAATGCTAGAAACCATTTGTTTACACCCTGATGTTAGTGTACATGAGACGATTAGAAATACTTATATTAGCAATATAAAACTGATCCTCAGGGAAGCTAAAAATATTCCATTTGAGGAAAAAAATAGACTTAAGCGATGTATAGATAACATAAGTAATGTAGCTTTGAATAACCAGGACTTTGCAACGATTGCCGCACTGGTAAGAGGGGAACAACATTATGGTTGTGTAGAAGCACAATTATCAAAATATGGGCGTACACATACGTTTATTCCAGTTACTTTTCAAGCGAGGCATGATAACGCAGTAAAACAAGATAATACTCCTGTTTATGCTGGTACAACGGCGGGTAAGCAACGTTTAGTGATTCCCCCGTGCCATCGTTGTCAATTATTATCCGGACCATATATGTTCTGGTCAGCACTGCATGGCGGTTGGGGGCTTGGTGATATGAATATTGCCGCAGAAAACTCGGGTCAACCACCCATTCAGCCGCGTGTACCACACATGATAAAAATTTGATTATTACTATAATCAAATTATAAAATACTGTCAATTGCATGAATAGAAGAAATATTATGACCCCTCAAGAAGCATTAGATAAAAGTTTAGAACTTTATCATAAGATAGTATATTGAGTAGCGCAGGGAGAACAGCTTTATGAAAGACGTAATTCTTGATCAATTATTTAAGCGCATGAAAGTTGCTATTGATACAATAGCTGCTTCCGCTGGAGATTCTGACTCATATGATGTCAACGAAGTATTTCAAAAATTTCGAAAAACGTTGGTGAGATCAGATTTTATTAAAGAGGTGTGTCAGGATATACAATATGATTTATTTTTCAATAAATATGATGGAATAGATCTTGTATTAGAACCACAGAAATTGACTATCAGCACCACAGCGTTTTCGCCTCAATTTGATCTTACATCTATTCAAGCCGCAGCAAATGCAGGCGATAGAGATAGTCAATTTGCATTAGCAGAATGGTATATTTTTAAGCAAGAAAACTACAGAAAAGCCTTCGAATTATACGAACAAGCAGCCTTAAAACAACATCCTAAAGCTACGACAAAAATAGGTGGTTGTTATTGGTTAGGTCGAGGTGTAAAAAAGAATGCTAAGCTAGCTATTACACATTTTGAAAAAGCAGCAACAGAAGGGTGCAGCGATGCATTATATTATTTGTCGAAAATTTATTATCATGGTCTAGGCGGTGTTGTTGCTGATTTTTCGAGAACAACAGACTATCTGCAGAGGATTGTTGATATTGATCAAAAACCAAATGCTTTACGTCTTTTAGCGCAATGTTATTATTTAGGACATGGTGTCGAAGAAGACAAAAAAAAATCTATAGATTTATATGCAAAAGGTGCTATGCTTGGAGACGAAATCAGTCGCTACAATGCAGGTGTTATTTCTTTACAGTTCTCAAATTCATTACAGCATTTACTTGATGCTTTTGAATTCTTTTCACAATCAGCAAACAATAATCACCCCCCAGCAATGCGTGCGTTAGGACTTTTATATTCAAAAAGCCTTGTCGCGACCGAAGAAGCAGCCTTAATGTGGTTAGGTAAAGCAGGAGAACAGAAAGACGTTATTGCTCAATTTTATTTTTCTATTGAGAGTATTGCCAAAGGCGGCGACATTCAAACTTATGAAGCAGGACTAACGACTGCCGCACAAAATAATATTTTTTTCGCACAATTTCTTGTGTATATCATAGCAGAGATAAAAAAAGATCAATCTGCAATGTCTTTTTGGCTTGACAAACTTGTTCTACATCCGATCGAGCGTTATAAATCACCTTTCATGTGGCAAATTACTTTTTTCATGATGAATTTACTTCTTTTTGAAAATCGTACTAAGCAACAAAAAAAGATCGGCATACAATTAGCGCAATATTTGAGTCATAATAACATTCGGATGGGCAGTTTACTATTAGCAAATTTCTACGCGCGTGGTTATATCTTTAAAAAAAATGAAATTGAATCAAGCCGATATGGGAAGCAATATGCTAACACTAAAAAAATAGAACGTTTTTTAAACCTTGCATCTATTGCTGAAAAATTTGATCGAGGACCATTAATAACTATTTTAAAGCAAGCAGCCGAGTTAAACTCTGAGGTCGCTCATTTCCAACTTGGACAGATTCTCTTAAAATTAAACCAAGTCCAAGAATCTTATGTACATTTTAAGCAAGTAGCAGACATGGATCATACTCAATCTTGCAGGCGCTTATTAATTGCTGCTGCTTGTTACGAATTAGGAAAATTATTAACTCAAAGAACTGACATAGCAAGTATTTCTGATGTACCTTATAAAGAACAAGGCAAGTATTATTTAAAATTAGCCGAACAATTAGGTCATTTTGAAGCTGTCAGTTTTTATTATCAACATTTATTAGAGAATGAAAAGGATCGCAATATTGTGTTAGTTGAGATTAGACAAAAAGCGATGACAGGAGATTCTTCGGCAATGTTTAATTTAGCTAAACTGTGTATGCAAGAGCAAGAATGTAATGTCATCGGTTTGTTTTGGCTGAAAAAGGCAGCATATTTAGGTCATCCGATTGCACAAGAGCAGTTAAAAAACTCACCACAGCCTTCGGTTAATTTATCTGAACTATTCGAGCTAAAATCGTTAGCGGAAGAATTAGAATGTTGGAAGAAACTTGCAAAACAAAGTCACGATGGGGCTATAGCAGTTTTGACAAGTGTTGGTGATTCTGTACCTATTATCTCTTCAGTTTATGCAAAAAAAAGTGGAAATACAGAATTACAAAACTTTTATTTTGACTTAATGCAAATTATTGCCACAAAAGACGTGGGGCAAAACGATATTCTATTTTTAGATTTACATGGACTTTCCGTAGAAAGCGCTAAAGCTTCCGTAGAGCGTTGTATTATTAATGGTTATAGAGATGGAAAAAAATCCGTGAGAATTGTGACCGGTCGAGGTAACCATATAAACCGTACAGGAAGGCGAGGGGCACTTTATGAAGAGTGTGAGCATTGGCTATCTCAAGAAGAGATAAAAAATAAACTAGCTAACATTACTAAAAAAGACGGTTATTATTTAGTGATTTTTAAAAAAGGTGCAGAAGAAGTAGATGCGTTTGGAAAAGAGACTCTTGATTATTATGCTAAAAATTTACCTGAACTCGAAAAAAAAGCCAAAGGAGGAGATGCTGATGCTTTATTTCAGGTGGCGAATGCATACTGGTGGGGGTTAGGTGGATATAAGCAAGATGAAAAAAAAGCAAATTCCTATTTTTTAAAAGCCGCAGAAAGAGAGCATCCGTTAGCTCAAGAACACATCGCTAGATGCTATAGTTTGGGGCAAGGCATAAGACAAGATGATAAAAAAGCATTATATTGGTACGAAAAGGCCGCTAACAATGGCTGTCCTAACTCACAATTTATGGAAGGCATGTTTCATCTAAATGGTTGGAGCGTTCCTGTTAATTTTGCTAAAGCAGTTGAATGTTTTCAAATAGCGGCAGCTAATGGATTTCCTCAAGCTATGCGTCGATTAGCTGGCTTCTATGCTTTTGGTGAGGTGGTTCCGAAAAATGTAGCCTTGGCTTTTGAATGGTATAAAAAAGCCAGCGCAGCTGGGGATCCCTATAGTTCTTATAATTTGGGCTGCTATTATGAAAATGGTATAGCGATGCCTATTACGCCAGAGACATTGAAATTGGCGTTTCAGGCTTATCTATTATCCGCTGAAGGAAAGGATGCTGATGGGGCTCGAGCCGTTGGTCGTTGCTATTTAAATGGCATTGGTATAAAGCAAGACTTAGATAAAGCAAAAGAATGGCTACTGCAAGCAATAGAATGGGGACAAATAGAGGCTTATTCTGAATTAGCTAAGTTGCATCTAATATTGAATGATACCAATGAAGCGGAAGAGTTGCTTAGGAAAGGTGCTACATTGGGTGGTATATTTCCACAATTTAATTTGCTAATTTCGCAATTTACTCGAGGCAAAGACGAATGGTTTTATTGGTTCGATAAAATTTCTGAGCATCCGATAAGTGAGCTTGCTAAATTACCAGAGGAATTTCAACTTTCAGTAGGTTATTCACTAGCGGTAATCATGGATGATGATGCATCAAAAGAAGTTCAAACAAAAAAAAATAAAAAAGGGATAAAACTATTATCGCAACTGGGAGAAAGTGGATATGCACGCGCCTATCCTATTTTAGCCGAGGCTTATGCTTATGAGAATAAACTAACACAAAGTTTCCAGTCATGGAATCGTGGTGCTAAGTTAGGAAATGATGACTGTTTATTTGGTGTTGCTGAGTGTTATAGGAAAGGAATAGGGGTACCAGTAAACGAAGATAAAGCAAAAGAATTTTATCAGCGTGCAGCAGATAAAAGAAACCCAGAAGCACTTTTTTATTTAACGCCTGATGAAATAAATGAACCTTCTCATGACCCTGAAGTTCTGGTCAAAAAAAGTAATTATTTTAAGGAGATAGTTACTATCATTGAGCAACGAACTCAAACTAACCCAACGACATTCTACGCTCTCTCCGCTTGGCACGATCGAAGACATCGCATACTACTTAGCGCTACTTATACTGTAGCTTACGCACTTGCGCGACTCGCATTTTATACGCTAGGACCGAATATGGAAAGAAGCATAGCAGCAGCCAAAGAATCTCACATTTTCTTTAAAAAAATAACCAATTCTAAATATAAAGAAATACCACCGGAAATGAAAAGTCGGGCAGAGAAAGAGATAGAGAGTCTTGAAGGTTTTTTAATAG
>CAYSTH010000139.1:0-5334 GCA_964433995.1 uncultured Francisellaceae bacterium
AAAAAATGCCGTTAAATTCAATCTTTATGTAACAGATAATAATGATAAAATACAATCAAAAGAAGAAATAGACAGTATCGTAATTTTACTTAAAACACTCAGTGATAAATGGATTAATTTAATTAAAAGTATTTTTTGTAAAGAAAAAGGCATTAAATATTATCAAGTATATTATTTAGTCACCAATCAATTGGGTGGGAAAATTATCGAGCATGGTGGGGGTTCTTCTCACAAAACAATGATATTAAGAAATTTCTCGACTGAATTTATCACCGATCAAAAGCTGCCTGAAACAGTCAAGAGTGGCGTATGTAAACCACATGGTAAATCTCATGAATCTGAAGAATTGTGTGGTTTTAATCTTGATTTATTTGAAATAGGGCTCATGAAAGCAGGCATCACACCTGAAGTGATTGATGCTTTGGAACAAGAAAAATTAAATCACATGTTCAAAAAGATAACGCTTTAGAGAGTAAGAATATGTCAGTAACAGAAATTAAAGAGCAATTAATATCCAGAATAGCGTATTCAAAAAAACTACTTGAGTTTATTCACAAAGTTGAAAAACAAAATGTTTCAATCGAAGAAGCAAGTAGAGTTTGTGTTGATATTTTAGGCAAAAAATCGCCTAAACCCATTGCCGTGCTGTTGTTATTTAAACCATTATTAGAAGAAACGACCGAAGCATATCAAAATATGGTGAATATTTGTGAGGGCAAGAATCTTTCTGTTACGACAGCCATGCTTGATCTTACTTTAGAAGATCAACTTTACACCAATAAAGAAATCATACAAACATTTGATGCTATATCAGCGGAAAGTTTGAAATGGGTACATATTTTAACGGAGGAACAAGCTTTTTTTGAATCCATGCGTCAAATGCTTAAGCCCCTCTTGCCTGCTCCGTACCAGTTTTTGAAAAAATATTTTAGTTATATGTTGTATAACAGCGACTTCAATAAGTTTGATAAACACAAAAAACAAAAAGTAAATTATGTGCTTAACCTTAATTTTGATGAAGACTTATGCTATGAACTGGCAACCCAATATGTATTTAAATCGTCTAATGAAACGGTAAAAAAGAAATTACATCTTATACCTGATACAGAACATAAAGAACAGGTAGACAGTATAGCTGATGAAATCAGCACTATTATCCAGGAAAAAAATAATGTAATCGATAAATATGTAGAGCAAGTTAAAACAAATATAACCTTAAATGCTAAATGGATACCCGTTTTAATTGCAAATACATTTAAATTTTATCAAGATTTAAGCAGCATCAAAAACAATGTTGTGGCTGTTTATCAAAAATTGATTACCCTTGCTGACGAAAGCGACAGAAAGTTAAACTTATTGGCGCACTTTAAAGTCATTAAACCTAAAATTGAAAAATATTCTGCTCAATGTACAAAGCAAAAAGAAATCTGGCATGCTTATATACCCAATGCCCCTAAATTAGAAGATGTTAAACTTAAAGAAATAGCGCAAAAAGTGGCCATATCTGAAAAAGTATTGGCTATATACTTTGGTGAATTAACAAAAGCAATTGAAGTGGCGACTGCAGAAAATAATATGCCTACTGCAGAAGAAATCAGTCAATTCGGTGTTTTTTGCGAGAAAAAGTTGAGTGAAATAAAAAAAATAGCCAGTCAATATGAGCAATATATTTTAGAACACCAAACACATTCTCAACAATTATTAAAAGATAAATTATTACAAGAAGCACTACAAGAAAAGGAAAAAAGACAGCATTATCTTGATCAAAAACAACAATGTACCCTTTTATGGAATAAAAAAGTAGAAGAACAACGACAAGCCAAAAAACTAAATAAATTAAGTGCAGCAACTGTTAAAGCTAGCATCGAACTTGTAGATCAACTTGGATTGCAAGAAAAACAAAAAAATGAAAAACTAGCATTATTGAAAACAGTAGAATCTTTAAAGCACTTAAGCATGCATTACATTGAATTCATGAAATCAATTTATTGTCGTGAAAAAGGCATTTTTTATGCTCAAGTCTATTATCTCATTACCAATCAATTAGGAGGTAAAATCTTGGAGCATGGTAATGGTTCTTCTCATAAAACCATTGTGTTGAACAACTTCTCGACTTGCTTTATCTCGAGTGGACAATTGCCAACTAACATAAAGAGTGGTGTATACGAGCCACATGGCAAGTCACATCAATCGGGTGAATTATGCGGTTTTAATCTTGAACTGGTTGAAGAAGCGCTATTTAAAGCAGGGATAACACCTGAAGTGATAGATTTACTCGAACAAAATAAGTTAAACCACTCTGTTTCAAAGCTTACTTTGTAGTTCTGATTACTGTTTTCTGCATTTATTTTCTTAAGTTGTCATGCCAGCGTAGGCTGGCATCCAGGAAAACAATATTCTCAAGCTTTATTCTCTATTCTGGATACCAGCTTTCGCTGGTATGACACTAATTATATATAAAAGCACGTTACCTGAAAAAGTGAGGTAAGGGTTGATGAGTTCTATTACTTTTTTTAGTTTTAAAACCGACAAATAATTTCCATGGGATTAAGTTAGTTTTCATTTCACTTGTTCTGGGGTATGATAATTTCACAAAAATCCCCATGGAAATCATTATGTTATTAAAAAATAAAAAAATACAATTAAGTTTTCAGTTTACTTCTTTTGTTTTATTGTCGCTTACTGGCCAAGTAGTTCATGCCGAATTAAATACCGTTAGCGCAAACCCCCAGCTTTCAGTTGTGATTGATGGTGGATATGTCGCTTCGAGTCGTTCTAGTGACGATTATTCGTTACCAGGGTTTCAATTAGGTGAAGAAGCTGAACTTCCCTCATCAGGCTTTCAAATAAATGAAGCTGAAATTAACATTCAAAGTAATATCGATCCTTATTGGTTTGGCAATTTAACAGTAGGGATGCATCAACATGGTGGCCATGTTGAATTTGATTTAGAAGAAGCGTTTATTCGAACACTTGCTTTGCCAGAAGGTTTTAGTTTAACAGCAGGGCGTTTTTTTTTCAGGCATTGGTTATTTAAATCATCATCACAAACATCAATGGGATTTTGCTGATGCGCCACTAGTATATCGTGCCATGTTTAATAACCAATATCGAGATGATGGTGCTCAATTACGCTGGGTTGCGTCTACGAGCACTTTTTGGGAAGTTGGCGTTGAAGCTTTTCCTGGTCGTTTTTATCCAGCAGCCGGTTCGGGTAATCGTTTAGGTAGTTTGGCTTTATTTTCGCATGTTGGTGATGATATTGGTTTGAATCAAAGTTGGCAGTTGGGTGCCTCTTATCTCCATACCAAACCCAATCAACGTGTGGCTATTTTGCCAGGCTTAGATCCACATGCACATAGCCATGATCACTCTGATGAACATCATCATCACAATGATTATGAATTCACGGGGCATGGTAATACATTTGGTTTAGATGCTATTTGGAAGTGGGCTCCCACTGGTAATGCTCAGGCAAAACTGTTAACCCTCCAAGGAGAGATTTATACCCGTCATGAAGATGGTCGATTACTGGTTGACTCTCACTCAGGACAAGTGGAAATGCGTCTACATGGTGCTTATGTACAAGCGGTTTACTTGTTTAAACCTAAATGGCGAGCAGGCATTCGTTACGATCGTTTAAGCAGTGATAATCGAGCAGATGATCATGATTTACTGCATGATGCTAATTTAGCAGCACACGGTTATCATCCTTATCAAACTGCTATGATGGTAGACTATAGTCCAAGCGAATTCAGTCGTATTAGGTTACAGTATAATCATGATCATTCTAATGAACGATTAAATAAAATGGTGATGTTGCAATTTATTGTGAATTTAGGTGCGCATGGAGCGCATGCTTATTAAAATAAAAAATGAATAGAGAAAAAATGAAAAATAAAATTAGTATTGTTTTTTTTGTTTTATTTGCTTGTTTTGGGTGGATAACACCCATACAAGCTAAAGTCATTATTTTAGCCTGTGAGCCTGAATGGGCAGCGCTTGCTGAAGAAATTGGTGGTAATTTAGTTTCAGTGACCAGTGCGACACACGCTAAACAAGATCCACATCACATAGAAGCTCGTCCCAGTTTAATTGCAGCTGCCAGAAAGGCAGATTTATTGATAGGTACGGGAGCTGAACTTGAAGATGGTTGGTTGCCAATGGTATTGCAAAAAGCTAATCAAGCTAAAATATTCAAAGGACAACTTGGTTATTTGATGTTTGCAGATTTTATTTCATTAAAAAAACATCATGAGTATGACTTATCAGCCACGCGTATTGACAGAGCAATGGGTGATATTCATGCTTCTGGTAATCCTCATATTCAGTTAGACGCCCGTGTGTATTTAACCGCTGCTAAAGTTTTAGCAAAAAGATTAGAGCAAATCGACCCAGAAAATGCAGAAAGCTATCAAAAAAATGGTCAAGCTTTTCATCAAAAATGGGAGACCAAGTTAGCTCGTTGGGAAAAAATGGCTGAGCCTCTAAAAGGCAAAAAAATTATTGTTTACCATGATAACTGGGTTTATTTAAATGATTGGTTGGGATTAATACAGGTCACAACATTGGAGCCTAAGCCGGGTATACCGCCAAGTGCTGCATACTTAAAATCGGTTTTATCTAAAACACAACATGTTGCAGTGAAAGGTATTTTACGTACTCCATATGAGCCACAAGATGCCGCTAAATGGCTAAATCAAAAAACAGGCATTCCTGTGATAGAGCTGCCTTTTACTGTGGGGGGTAGTCCACATGCTAAAAATTTGGAAGGGTTGTTTGATGATACCATTCAACAGTTGCTGTCACAGCTAAGTAAATCATAATGGATTTTTATTTATGGTTACCAGCCATTCTAGCTGGATGGCTGGTGGTGTTAACCCATGTTCCACTGGGCCAAACTGTTTTAAAAAAAGAAGTGATATTTTTAGATTTAGCGATTGCACAAGCTGCTGCTCTGGGTGTGACCATTGCGCATATGCTGAATATTTCACCCAGTTCCTTTTTTTGGCATGGTACAGCCGGCATGAGTGCTATTTTAATGGCCGGTTTATTTCAATATTTAGAAAAGAAAAAAAATCGTCATTTAGAAGCGTGGATTGGATGCAGTTTTGTGCTAACAGCTAGCCTGGGTTTATGGTTAGTATCAAGCAGCCCACATGCAGCCGAGCATTTAAAAGAAATTCTAATGGGACAGATTTTGTGGGTCACAACAGATAATCTATGGGTGACTTTAGCTTATTATCTTGCGGCAGCCATTGTTTGGCGGATGTGGCCACAACAGTTTTATCTTGTTTTTGCCTTGTGTATCACCGCCAGCGTTCAGTTGGTTGG
>CAYSTH010000140.1:0-5032 GCA_964433995.1 uncultured Francisellaceae bacterium
GGCTGGTAGCACACAGTCAATGATTAACTTTACACGTGAAAATGAAAAAGAAGCCGATCATGAAGGTTTACAAGCGCTTGTCAGAGCAGGGTTTGATCCCAAAGGCATGCCAAACTTTTTCCAAAAATTATTACAAGGTAATCGCTTTCATGATGTGAATAGCGCTCCAGAATTTTTAAGAACACATCCACTCACTGAATCTAGAGTACAATCTGCCCTTTTACAATCTAAACGTTACCCTTACAAGCAGGTTAACGACTCACTCACCTTTTCTTTAGTGAAAGCCAAAATTCAATATGGCTTATTTTCCTCACCCAAACAAGCTGGCAATTATTTTTTAAGTCATTTAAAACGAGGCACTTATCAAAATAAAGTGGGCATGCAATATGGCTACGTCTTAAGTCTGATCGATCAAAGAGAATACAACAAGGCACTAGAGCTATTAAAACCGCTCGCCGAAAAATATCCAAGCGAATCTGCTTTTCAAATGGCATTGGCAAATATTAGCCTACAAACAGGCAACCCTGCTGCTGCTATTGCCAGATTAGAACAGCATCTGATAGAACTACCTTATAATAGGTCAACCACTCTACAACTTTGCTCTATCTTATTATCTCTGCATAAAGAATCACCAGGACATGGATACCCACTGCGAGCCAAACAATTGCTATTGGGTGCGCTTAAACAATATCCGAAAGGTGATAAAGATATTTTAGAACTCCTCTCTCGCGCTTATTATTTAAACGGCAATTTATTAGATGCTCATCTGGCAGAATCTAAAGCAAGAGAACTTAATGGTGAATATATTGGTGCAGTAATACAACTCAAACAAGCAAAAAAAATTGAGAATCTCACTTCAAGACAAGTCTCCCAACTAGACGCCCGAATAGAAGAACTCAAACAAAAGCTCCCTGAAAGCAATAAAACTAAAAACAAATAAAGTATTCACAGAATGTGTGGATAACTATGTGGAAAGCCTGAAAAAAACCGCTATAAACCCCGTCAGTACTGGATCGAATCTAAATTGGTCATTTTTTAACCAAATGCAAAAAAATAGCTTTTTTTCAATAAGTTATAAAACAAATTTGGATGAATATTTTTGTTAGTTTATTTGAAAAATAAACTTTATACAGTGAGACATTATTTTTTAAAATTTGTGGATAACTTGTGTATAAGAAAAGATTTTTATTAAGACGAGAGACAGAAAAGATACAGAAAGGGCATGTTACCACACCCTATTCTGACTAAACAAGCCCTAGTGTTTTGTGCTCCAATGTCCAGACTCTTCTTCAGCAGGCGACGCATTAGTATTATCTGTTGATGAGCCTTCTGCCGGTGCAGCAGCAGGTGCTTGTGAATCGGTGCCTGTCGAAAACGGCGTGTTATTTGGGATGTATTTTTCTTCTTGTTTGGTTTTTTCAGCCGCACTCCAAGATGCTCCCCCTTGCTTCGAAGCAAACGGCAGCAAAAGTAAAATAGCAGACAAAACAAACAAAGTAATGGGAATAGAAAGCGGCACTAACTTAGCATTTTGTTGGTGATTTTTGTATTGCATAATACCAGCCAATGCAAGAGCGACACCAACTGCATAACAACCGAAAATAACAAATTTGGTGACAAAAGCAGTAGGAGCATAGATATTATCCGCTAACTCTCCTAAAGAAAAAGCCCACGACAAGGTTGGTAAACACAACACAACCCCCAGAACGAGTCCTAATTGAATGCGTTTCATTGCACGTAACTCCACTGATTTACTTTCTTTCCATTAAAATTCTAGGCTTTTTCGAATTTGAAATCAAAAGTTTATGTTTGATTTCTTTAATCACTTCAGTTTGATTTTGAATAATTTTGTCGTTTAGGATTCTTTTAGCATAACGCCAATCTTTATTTATTGCTTGCAGAAAATAGGGTAATGGGTCAAATTCTAGTGTAAAACAACCATACCAACCTAATAAATAATCAGGATATCCCCAAGTGGGATCTGCTTGAGATGCAAGCGCCGCCAATTTAAGTGCCCACTCCATTTGCCCTCGCTGAAACCGCCACAAGGATAAACACACTAAAGTGTAGCTACAATCATAGTTAAGTTGAATAGCTAATTTATCAGGGATCAGAGCTATTAGTTCTTCTATTTTGGTTAAAATCACCACATCGGGGCTCATCTGTCGAACTTGAACAGCGTAAGTACCCAATTTGCATAACGACCAAATTTTTTCTTTATCTAAATCAGATTCGGTAATCACCACAATTAAAAAATGAATTAAATCAGGGAATTTGGCGTTTTGACTCAAATAATGTATGTAAGCTTTGGCCGCATAATAATGATTGGTACGAAAATCAGCGAGTATGGGCCAATGAATTATCCACGACAAAGGTTTTAGAAAAAATACTTTTTCTAACCATGCAGCAATGCTGGATAAAAATCCAATTTTTTGCTGGAATATGACAAGATCATCATAAGATTTACGCATATCCCCATTTATCGGCCTGCCTTTAATTAAAATTAAGACAGGCTATCGAGTTCATCCTGCATCTTTAGCCAGGTTGCTTCTGTTGCTTCGAGCTGAGATTCAATCTCTTTTTTCTGAGCAAGATATTCTGCCAGTTTTTTTTGATTGGCGGGTATACTGGCATCATATAAAGTGGGATCGTGCAAAACAGTTTCGATTTTTTGTTGCTTATCTTGAAGTTGGGCTAACTGTTTTTCTTGTTTTTGAAGTTCTTTTTCTAATTGCGCTTTTCGTTGTTGTTGATTTATCGTCGTCGTTTGAGTGGTTTTAGATGATTTTGATTTACCACTCATTAAATTGGCTTCTGATATTCTTTTGTTATCTAACCATTTTACATAATCACTCATATCACCATCAAAATCACTCACCTGGCCAGAATCGACTAACCAAAGCGTATCGGTTGTTTCTTGCAAAAGCTCTCTATCATGCGACACCAATATCATAGCACCATCAAAGGTTTGCAAAGCCAGTGTAAGTGCTTCTCTCATGTCCAAATCTAGGTGATTTGTTGGCTCATCTAGTAATAATAAATGTGGTTCTTCGTAAACCAATTTTGCCAAGATTAATCTCGATTTTTCTCCGCCCGATAATACGCCAATTTTTTCAAAAACTTTATCCCCTGTAAAAGCATATTTGGCTAGAATTTCTCTGATAATTTTTATATTTAAATTACCAAATACTTCTTGCCACCATTCAACCAAACTCAAATCAGGATTTAATAATTCTAATTGATGCTGTGCAAAATAACCTATTTTGGGATTTGCGGCGACCACTTTGTCACCCGTAATAGGGTCTAATACACCAGCCAATAACTTAATAAAAGTCGATTTACCGGCGCCATTTAAGCCCAATAAACCAATTCTGTCTCCAGGGCCTAAATAACGATTCACGTTATTTAAAATGATTTTTTCACCATAACCCGTGCTCACTCGGCCTAATCTTAAAATAGGATTGGGGCAAGATTTTACCGGCAAAAATTCAAAAGAAAAAGGCGAATCCACTTGAACACTCGCTACTAACTCCATTCTATCTAGTGCTTTTGCTCTAGACTGTGCCTGTTTTGCTTTACTGGCTTTGGCTTTAAAACGATTAATAAAGCTTTGATAATGTTCGACAACTTTTTGTTGTTTTTCGAACATCTTTTGTTGAATGACCAGATTCTGCGCGCGCTGTTTAATAAAACTAGTATAATTCCCTGAATACATATCAATTTTTTTATTGGCGATATGCGCTATTTTGTTCACCACGTTATCTAAAAAAGCACTATCATGCGCAATTAAAATAATCATGCCTTCAAAATTTTTTAACCATTTTTCAAGCCAGACGATGGCATCGAGATCTAAGTGGTTTGTCGGCTCGTCTAACAAGAGAACTTGCTCTGGACAAATCAATGCTCTAGCCAAATTCAGCCGCATTCTCCAACCGCCTGAAAAATCGTCTACCGATTTTTCTAAATCCTGGTGAGGAAAGCCTAACCCCACTAAAATTTCTGCTGCCCTGGTGGGTAACCTAAAACCATCGATTTGTTCTAATTTTTCTTGATACTCTATCAGTGCTTCACCATCTTCATTATCGATAGCTTTATCATAGGCCTTAGAATATTGAATATATTTAGCATGACCCTCGAGCACATATTCTTTGGCGGACAATTTCCCTTCAGGAATAGACTGAGCCAAATAAGTGATGCCCCAAGATTTGGGTACATACACCTCTCCTACATCTTCGTGATATAACCCAAGGATTAAACCGAATAATGACGATTTACCAGAGCCATTTCGTCCAATTAACCCTATTTTGTCTCCAGGATTAAGTGAAAAATTGGCTTGTTCTAATAATACTTGATTGCCTCTTGAGAGAGTAATGCCTTCTAAATTCATCGATTTTCCAAAAATTTGACTAAGGGTGCTGTTATATCGCTTTACACCATAAAAACCAAGTGCTATGATTACATTGTTTTAACGTAGTAACACATAGAAACATACGTGGTAAATTATGCCGACTGACTACTCTAATGATTATTCTAAAAAATTGAATGAGCTTTTTGAAGTCATTAGCCAATTTGAATCGGCAGAAGCTTGCAAGCGTTTCTTGATAGATTTATGCACACCACAAGAGCTCAAGTCACTTTCTGATCGCTGGCAAGTAGCAAAGCTTATCTACCAGCAAGTGCCTTATCGTAAAATTTCGGAATTAACAGGTGCAAGCACGGCAACTGTGACTCGAGTGGCCAGAAGCTTGTTACATGGTGAAAGTGGCTACCATACCGTTTTGCATGCCCGCTTGGGGCAAAAATAACGGATCATCATAAAATACACATTTTACAAATTCATTACTGAAACAAGTAAGGGCTGTTTATGAGCTTTTCTACTCTCCCTCCTAAAAGGGTATTAAGTGTTTTTTCGTTAGTGATGATTAATGTCATTGCGGTCGATAGCATTCGCACTTTGCCTTTGGCTGCAACCTATGGTTTATCATTGCTGACGCTTTATTTCATTGGTGCTATTTTATTTTTCATTCCCACC
>CAYSTH010000141.1:0-5025 GCA_964433995.1 uncultured Francisellaceae bacterium
TAACATTTTTTCTGGCAAAAGCAGTAACCGCTTTATTAATCCAGCCTCTGTTTTTAGCGTCTAATTCATAATCTTGTACTTTAGCAGAAGGATAAAGTTGACCTATTGCATTCCCTAATAATTGTTTGTTGAGATAACTGATGGCAGAACCAATGCTATCAGACATAGCAAGTGTTTTAGGACGAACAAAATCAGTAAATTTGCCGACTAAACTTTTAAATTTATCTGAACGAGTATCATTTTTTTCTGAAGTTGTTTTAGCATAAACAGACATTTCTTTTAAAGCGCCTTCTAAAAAGAAGTCGACAGCTGCCCGGGTTAGATCATAAGTTACGTTGCCGACGTAATTAACCCAAGATTCACGAATAGTTTCACGAGAAATAGAAGTAGTTTTTGCTGTGTCCGTCATAGCGGTTCCTTATTGTTATGATTAAAATTTTCAGCGCTATGAATATAGCGATCAAAAATCAATGCAGCAACAAAATTTTAAAAAACAATAAGTTAATAAGTGTGAAGGCCAAATAATAAAAAACACGTTATGCTATAAATGAGATTTTAATTAAAAATAAGGGAAAGATATATATGACGGATCATAGTTCTAAGGCGCGTCTTAGCCCCGGGAAACCACTTTCTACTACGCAAAAAACAGAAATTTCAGCATTGTGGTCATCCCCGGTTTTAACACCACAATTTAATCATTCAAGTGTGCCAGATAAAACCACAGGTATTTTATCTAGCACAGTGACAGAGTTGCCAACTTTGAATTTAAACCATAAAAAACTAGTTAGTTAAAGCTTCACCCGCTGGTGGCACTATAGTGACTAATCTCAGCATTTTAGGATTAATGGTTAATTTAGATTCTTGAACTGTTTCTGAATTAATCATAATGGCTAGATTGTTATTGACGATATAAAAATTCATGGCGCCACCTGCTTCAGCAAAGGAAGACATGTCACCAAACGTTAAAATAGGCTTGCCTTTGTAGGCTTTAATTAATTGATCTTGTTCTTTTTCTTTTTGTTTACTAACAAAAACCATATTACATTGAGCCGTTAAACCTTCTTCAATTGTGCTAATCGTTTTGACATTAATGCTTTTATCATTCACTACTTTGCCCGTAATAGATTGTAAGCCTTCAAGAGAGGGCACCTCACCAAATATACAAATAGTAGAGGAAGGAGACTGGCTAGCCACTTCAGGTGGCCAATTAACATATTTAACCACGTATCTTAAAAAGGCTGCCTTTAGATGATATTCGCGAGAATCTGCTCGAGTTTCTGCAAAAGAAGAATAACTTAGTAGCAAACCAACCAATAAAACCATAGAACGACAAAAAAGGTGTTTATGCATATCACTGTCCCTGTTTTTTTATAAACCAATGTCTGACTATCTTATTTTATTAGGACTCATTCTGGCAAGGCAAATGGATAACAAATTCAGTATATTCACCTTCTTGTGATTTCACACTGATTTCGCCGTTATGTTCTTTTACAATAGTATCATAAGCAATAGATAAGCCAAGACCTGTGCCTTCACCAGTTGGTTTTGTTGTAAAGAAGGGTTCGAAAATTTTACGGCTATTGGCTTCAGGTATACCCATACCATTATCTCGAATTTTAATCACGATATATTGAGCTGTTTTAGAGGTAGAAATCACCAGTTCTGGCTCAAAGTTATGTTGAATCTCGGCTTTCTTTTCTAAATAATACATTGTATTCATGGCTATGTTTAAAATAGCCCGACCCATGGTTTGAGGGATGAGAGTGAGAAAGCCTACATCATCATTTAGGTTTTTAATGATAGAAACTTTAAAATCTTTATTTTTGGCTAAGCAATTATGATAAGCCAAATCAATTTGTTCTTCGACAAGTTTGTTCACATCCGTGCTCTCTTTAGAGGCAGGCGTATCTTGAGAATGTAACCGCATGTTTTCGACGATTTTATCTGCTCGTTTTCCGTGTTCTAATATTTTTGCGGCATTGAGGCCTAAATCATTTAAAATATCATCGAGAAAACTTTTAGCAGTATCTGAAGGGTTTGCAATAAAAGCATCCAATTCTGTTTTAAGCTCTTTAATTAAATCAACCGAGGCTTCCGAAAAATTATTAACGAAATTAAGAGGATTTTTAAGTTCATGCGAAATACCTGCAGTGAGCATACCCACAGAGGCCATTTTTTCATGCAGCACAAGTTGTTCTTGAGTGTTTTTTAATTTCTTGAGTGTTTTTTCTAAATCTTTATTTTTATCTGTTAATTGTTGTGTGCGTTCTTTTACTCGACCTTCTAGATCTTGATTAACGAGTCTGAGATCTTCTTGAGCGCGTTTTCTTTCAATGACTTCGGCATTTAATTGACCGATAGTCGATTGAATACGTCTAAATGACCAAATAAGTAAACATAACAATATAGCAGAGAAGACATATAACAAAATTCTGTTGACATTTGATTGTCTCAAATATTTGTCAAAATCACGTCTAAATTCACTATTTAAATCGCTTAAGGCATTCATCGTTTTAACGTTAAATATTTGTTTAGCAATTTGTTCGACTTTTGGTTCATTTATCAAAATTAAATCAGCATAGGTTAAACCATTGAGTAATTCAGGACTGGCTTCTTGTAGTGTACGAAGTTTGGTGACAGTAGAGATAAGCGAATTTTTTAGATTGGGATTAGCGGTGTTGACATAAACGAGCATGTCTCTATATAAAGTATTTGTTAGATCTGTTAACTCATAAGAAAATTGGCCTGATAAACACGCTTCGACCACCTCTTCATGTGTTTGAGACTCAATCAGTTTAGACAAAGTACTAGAAAAATGTAAAATAGCGATTTTTAATATGGTGTTATCTTCTTTAAATTGTTCAATGAGATCGCGTTTAGTGTGCAATGAATTGGTTAAATTTGCTAATAAATCATGCAAATGGTCATTTTTAATCTTAACTGAGATGCGCCTTAAATCTTGAACACGTTCTTCTAAAGAAGACACTGAATAATTGATAGAATCATATTGTTCTAAAATACCATATCTCGATAATACAATCGCTTCATTTAACTCGGCATCGTAAGTTTGAAAGCGATATACGTTATTTTCGACTTCTTCAAAATTAAAAGGTTTTAGTGTGATTTCATTATAAATGGTATATGCAATCACAGTTATAATGCTGATAAAAAGAAGAGAAATTTTAATTTTTCTATTGGGGAGCATCATCTGCTCCTTTCACCAATTTTGATTCTAATGTTTTTAAGAATAAAACAATACTATTGATTTCATCTTCTTTTACGTCGGTGCCGGTTTGATATTTCGCCATGATTTTAATAGCATCTTCTAACGAAGAAACCGAGCCATCATGAAAGTAGGGCGCTGTTTTGGTTACATTTCTTAAAGTAGGAACACGATATTTTTTCTTATTGGGGTTCTCAGGATAGGGATAAATAACACCCAGAGGCATAATTAAGTTGCCTCCTAAGAGTTTTCCTTGATGACATAAATTACAACCTAAATCGATAAATTTTTTCAAGCCCAATTTTTCATCGGGGGTTAAAGCGGTAGAATTACCTCTTAAATAATCATCGAATCTAGAAGGGATATAATCTAAAGAAGCAATATAGTTAATCAATGCTGAAATGATGTTATCTTCGTTTAAGCCTCGTTTGAAAACATGTTTAAACTCATCTGATAGGGTGATATCATTAGATATAATCGCTAAAATCTCTGGCCATTTCCCTGCCATGATAGTTTGATCTTCTATGTGAAATTTCAGTGCATCTTCGATATTATCTTGCGTGCCTTCCCAAAAAAGCTTGTACAATAGTGTTGAATTGTATAGAGCGGGGGTATTGTAGTTTGAAATGTGGTTATCAGGTCCTATTGCTTTAGGGCGACTATCTACCCCATTAAGCTGATTAATATGACAGTTGCTACAAGCTATCTGGTTATCTTTAGAGAGCCTTGCATCATGAAATAATTTGTTCCCTAGTGCCGCTTTTTTTGCATCATATTGTTTTTCTACGGGAATGGGTAAAAAAGAACCTGAAGACGTGACTAATCCCCAGCTAATCTTAGCTGGAAATCCAATAAACAATAATATAATGGAAAAAAAAAACGTTCTTCTGGTCATATAGTTAGCATAGTTTACGTTATGAATGCGTGCCTACAACGTTACCATGTTCATCTATTAACGAGATTAAGGCAGTAGGAGTGGTAGGGGCTGCAATAGCATCATTTGTGCCTAAGTTCTGCATCATAACGGTTGTGCCGTTTTGGAGATGGAAACTGACATTGCCACTAGCATAAGGACTATCTGAACTGACACTGGTTATTTGAGCAATAATTTCAGATTGCTGAATAACGGTGTCATGATTCGCATCTTGAACATTAATAAATTTAAGCGTATTGTTGCCGCCAGCAGCAAAGTCTTGAATAACGATGAGATTTGCTTTTAATCCAGACATGCCCATGTCAATGGTAAAGGTATTATTGCCGCCGGCACCAGACATAACAACAGTACCTTGATTATAAACACCGTTATCATTTAAAGAATCATTTCCTGGTGTGCCAGGTAAATTAACCAAAGTGTAATTATTGTTATAAGTAGTGGCAGAAACTTGGCCATTAGATGCAATATTGCAATCATTCACCATTTTATAATTAAACACTTCAGAAATTTCGCTAGGTGATGTAAATCCTGGGCCTGCTTGGTAAACAAAAGTACCATCGGTATTAATGGTGACGGTTGCGCCTTTTGCTGTGGTAAACACTTCTTGTGGATGAGCGGCGGATAAATTATAAACTAGAGTCGTATTTAAAGTAGGATTAAAATAAGAGACTTGGGTTACTTTTAAATCGCCAGAAACGTTATCAAAAGTATCGATATCGTTAGAGAGTAAATTGGTGGTGACAGCAGGATTGGTCGATACGGTATTGTATAAACTACTTAAATTAACAATTTGGCTGCCATTGTAATCTAAATTGACAATTTCACTGCTTTGATTCGTGTTACCAATAGGATTCAAAGCATTAATCAC
>CAYSTH010000142.1:0-4990 GCA_964433995.1 uncultured Francisellaceae bacterium
CCAAATGATTTTCTTAAACTTGTTTCTGTTGGAATATATAATTCTCCAAATTGATGTAATGCTTGATCTATGTTTGTATCATGAATATTTGATTTATGAATAAATTTTCTTTCTGCTGCCCGTAAGGCATGTGCCAATTTTGTGATTTGATGCTCATATCCAAAATGAGTCTCACAAGTTTGATAAAAATCAAATGCGCCACACGGCGTTTTTAATGCTTCAAAAGAGGCAAGAAAACAAGCTTTTACTTCACTGTCATTGTATTGGGGTAAAGATATTTCTTTTTTAATATCTTGAAATGCTTTATACATTTCGATTCTTGCTAGCAATTTTTCTTTCAAAGAATCTTCAGCAAAACTCATTTGAATTGAATTTTCACAAAGCTGTAATAATTCCATATCAGTGAAATTAAGCTTTTCTTTTAATAAAGTATATTCTTTGCCGAGTGTTGTGCCAAAATAAGTCGGATCATCAGAATTAATTGAAATTTTAACTCCCGCGCTAAATAATGCTCTAACGGGATGTGTTTCAATAGAGTCAAACAAGCCTAAAGCCAAATTACTGGTTGGGCAAATTTCTAATCCAATATTATTTTTCTTAAGAAATTCAATGATTTCAATATCATGAATTGAAGTTACACCATGCCCTACTCTGTTTAAATTAAGTTTTTCTACTGCTTGTTGAATAAATATAGGAGGAGTATGTTCTCCAGCATGAGCTGTTCTTTTTAATCCTAATTCAGCTGCTTTTTGGTACGACTCTATAAATAAATCGGGGCCAAACTGTGCTTCATCACCAGCAAGATTAATGCCTTTTACATATGGATGAAGGTAGCTTTCAATTTCCTTCATAGTATTCATACAATGCTGAGGCCCATTATGGCGTAATAATATCATCAATATGCGCGCTTCAATACCAAAATCTTGTTTGGCTCTATCAATCGCTCTGACTAATGCATCAACAAATTGGCGGTAAGTCATACCTGTGATTTCTGGCAAAGATTGCTGATTATCTTGTGAACTCAGGGCACCATATTCCACTCGATTTTGCTTAACATGATCTGCAGAACAACTTAATTCAATATAAATGGCTCCTTCTTCTGCACTGCGTTTCAAATAATCATAAATAACCGTTTCAATATCAGATTCCGTCACAATAACTTTAGTAGCTAAATCGTATACTCTTAAAAAATCAATGAAATTTTTAGATTCAAATGTTATTGTTCCTTCTGGTGTAAAAATCAAACCTTCTGACAAAGTCATCTGATTTTTATAAGCCAATTGTTCAATCATTGTTTGAGTTAGAGTACCTCCTTCGGCATGCACATGTAATTCGCTAATAGGTAATTTAGTGAAATCAAACTTTTGAATCATGCTTCTATTTTTATCTCCTAGTTCTCTAAAATAATTATAATTAGTGAGTGCTGTGTTTCCTCTAGGTAATATATCTTGATCCATACTTTTTCCTTATTTTGAGAATGCTTTTAGTTTGACTTCTTTCATTTAGCTATTTTTGATATGCTTAAGATTGACGTCATTGACTAATGTAAATGAGCTAATATATGAAATCAATTTTGTGGTATAAAAAAATATGTTAACATCATCTAACATTTGGCTTAAGGTATTTTATATATGCAAAAAAAAATCATCGAACTCCCCTCTATTAAATTAATGGGTATTACCACAAGAACAAATAATAAACATTTATTTGAAAGTGATCCTTCTACAAACAAAGTCGCTCAAACAGTTCAAAAGTATTTTCACAATTCAATGCCTAACAACATTCCACATCGTAAAAAACCGAATGTCACCTATTGTGTCTATACAGATTATGAAAGTGATCATAATGGTGATTTTACTTATTTTATTGGAGAAGAAGTTGATTCTTTCGACAATTTACCTGAAGGTTTTACAACACTTACCATTCCAAATCAAACCTATGCTAAATTTACCAATTCGCCTGGTCCTATGCCAATGGTTTGTATTGATATGTGGCAAAAAATATGGGCCATGGATAATAAACAATTAGGCGGTACACGTGGCTATAAAGCAGACTTTGAACTTTATGATGAAAGAGCTGCAGATCATCAAAATGTTACGCTCGATATATTTATTGGTGTTTAAATTTTAAAAAACTACTGAATGCCAGCCTGCGCTGGCATGACAACTGTTAATCATATATCCATATGATATATTAATTTTTTTCAAAAAATCTTCATCATGTGAAATCACTATCATGGCACCGGGATAGTCCTTAAGAACTTGGATGATATGTTCCCGTGTCATGATATCAACATTATTAGTCATTTCATCTAAAATTAATAGCTTTGGGGGCTTTATAGCAATTAATGCTAAGCTTAATCTTACTTTTTCTCCACTAGAAAGATATTTTATCTCTAGCTCTACTTCTTTATTTTTTCTAAATAAAAAATGAGCCAAATGTTCTCTCAACTGTCTGTCTTCTATAGATGGAACATTTCTCTTCAAAAAATCAAACACAGCTTCATTTGCGAAAAGGTTTTCATAATGTTGATCTAAATACCCTATTTCGTTTTTTTTTGGGCAAAACCAATTACCTGTTTTAATAACACTTTCATATCCTAGCATAGCTTTAATAAAAGTTGACTTACCAGAACCATTATTACCTTTTATCGCTATTCTCTCCCCTGCATTCAGCAATACATTTATTTCTTTTATCAGAGGAGCGTTTTGTGCATAGCCCACCGATGCGTCATTGATACAAACCAAAAGACTATTTTTTTTATGATCCGCAGATAGATTAAATTTAGGTTTAATTATTTTTGGATATTGTATTTGTATTAATTGATCTACTAAATTTTGTTTTTTGTTTTCCAACTCAGATTGTATTTTATTGGCGGTATCGTTTGATCTGCCTGCTTTAGTTTTACTCACAACTGTAGGCCACTTTCTTTTTTTTATATTTTTTTCGCCTTTTTGCCTGCTCTTAGCGGCCCTATTTTGCTCTTGCATCAACATATCATGCATTTGTATTTTTTGTTTTTTTAATAATGTTATTTCTTTTTCTATTCTCAATTGATGATGGGTTAATGACTGAATATAGTCTTGATAATTACCTGAAAAAATATTTATTTTCCCCTTATCAATGTGCCACAAAGTATTCACGTTGCTTTTAAGCAGCTCAATATCATGAGAAACCAGTATCACTGTTCCCGAAAAATGCTGAAGCATTTTCAAAAAAGATTTCCGATGATATGTATCTAAATGATTGGTTGGTTCATCTAAAAGCAAGACATTAGGTTGAATATTGAGTGCTTGTGTTAATGCTTTATTGAATTTTTGTCCCCCACTACAATCATCAAAATCTTGAATAATTTGAGGAACATAACCAAATATAACATCTTGAGGAATAATAAGATTACCACTACTCGCAGTAAAAGAGCCTAAAAGAATCTTTAGTAAGGTTGATTTACCCGAACCATTTGGGCCAATTAATGCAATTCTACTTCCATAAGGCACCTGTGCACTAAAGTCTTCGAAACAAATTTTGTGTGATAAAGAAAAGCCAATGTTAATTAGCTGGATTACAGAATGGCTGCACATAAAAATCTCTTAAATTTTCAGTAAATTGGGTAGTTGTTGCTGCCCTACTTCAACTGGGCAAATTTTAAGAGATAATTTTCATGATACGTTAAGCGCCTGTTATGATGAATGCCATTAAATTATAATAACGTATTTATTTATTTTCAAGAATAATAAAGGACTGCAATGACATCTATCAAAATTGTTGCCAATACACCAGACGCGCTTATTAAAAAAAGAGAATTAGATCTGGAAAAATATGAACAAAAACATAATGTGACAGTAAATTATAAGCAATTTTCTTTGATTTTATATGAAGCTAATAATGAACCTATTGCCGTTTTAGAAGCTTATACGGCTTTTTCAGAAATTTATATTGATGATATTTGGGTAGAAACTCAACATCGAAAAAAAGGATTTGGCAAAAAATTACTCACTCATTTAGAACAACATTTTTTTGATAAGGGCTTTAATAATATTAATTTGGTTACTAGCCAATTTCAAGCGCCTGAATTTTATCTAAAATGTGGCTATGAACTCGAATTTATCAGAAAAAACAAAATAAACCCTCAGTTTGACAAATATTTTTATGTCAAATATTTTAGTAATACTAAGCAAACACAAGGCTTAATAATCTAATTTTTGATATTTCGCGTTTTCCAGATTGAATAACCAAAACCTGCTGCCAAAATGGCTAATGTAATAAATAATGACCATGCTGCGGGAAACTTTTCCCAATGCATAAGATTTGAAACAAAAATCTTTGATCCTATAAAAATAAGCACAACAGATAAAGCATATTTAATATAATAAAATCTTGCTATCATTGCTGATAATGAAAAATATAACGCTCTCAAACCTAAAATAGCAAAAATATTTGAGGTATAAACTAAATACGGATCGGTAGTAATAGCAAAAACAGCTGGCACGCTATCAACTGCAAAAATAACATCGGCGACTTCAATCACAATAAGAGCTAATAACAATGGCGTAGCATATAACACCATTTTATTTTTCTTAGGATGTAATTGTTTCACAACAAAATCATGTCCATGCAGCTTTTCGGTGACTCTAAGATGTTTTTTTAACCAAAGGAGTGCAGGATTATCGGCTAAGTCTGCCTCTTCTTGATGGGTAATCATTGCCACTTTAATACCTAAAAATGCTGTGATAAAAATAGCAACATATAAAATTACTTCAACAAAGAAACCTTCTCCCACTGCAAGCAAACCTTTTTTTATAGCAAACCCCATTAATACACAGCTGAATAACCAAGTTGACATAATGGCTGGGCGTACGTTTTTAGAGCTCGCTATTAACTTTTGAGCCCCTTCTGTTAAAATTAATAATTTAAAACCCGTTAATATTAAAAACAAAGCGAAAATATATAAGATCCACTCGTACTGAGTCACTAATGTCGCACCCAAGCT
>CAYSTH010000143.1:0-4934 GCA_964433995.1 uncultured Francisellaceae bacterium
CTGGTTTATTGCATGATTATGAACAATGGTTAGAAAAATTAGCCCCTCATGAGCCCATTAATCAATATCGTCATAATGACACAGGTGAAGATAATGCCGATGCCCATATCAAACGTCAAATTATGGGTAGAGAAGTGGTGGTGGCCATCACCGATGGCAAACTTGATTTTGGCCCTTGGGAGCAAATTTTTTATGGTGAATTTGATGGTAAAAGAAAAAAACGAGTACTGATCAAAATTATCGGCGCCTAAAAATAGCAAATCACCTGACTCAATCTTAAGGCAAGCATGTATAATAAGCTTAAAATAACCTAGAATAAGAAAAGAAAAACGCAAGGTTGGTTATGATTAAATTTCAAAAAATTGGTTTAATTGGCAAACACTCGCACCCTGAAATGCAATCGACATTAGAAAATGTCTACCAATTATTGGCCCCTCATCTCTCTGATTGCTATCTAGATGAATCATTAGCAGCTCGCCTACCTGCTTATGCCTTAAGCAACACTTCGTTTAAAATGCATGTGGTCGCATTAGAAGAAATGCCGCAACACATCGATTTAGCGATAGTGATTGGTGGTGATGGCAGCTTGTTAAATGCCGCTCGTTTAATGGTGGATAGCCATATTCCTGTATTAGGTATTAATAGAGGAAGACTTGGTTTTTTAACCGATTTGCTGCCCAAAGATCTCGATACAGAATTATTGCCTATTCTGCAAGGGCAGTATCAGGCTGAACAACGGTTTTTACTACACTGTTCTCTACTCAGAAACGAACAAGTGATTGCCTCCAGTTTGGCTTTAAACGATGTGGTGCTTTACTCGGGAGATGTCGCTAGGTTATTAGAATTCGATGTCACCATCGATGGTCATTTAATGAGCCGACAGCGTGCTGATGGCTTAATTGCCGCCACCCCAACAGGTTCTACGGCTTATGCGCTTTCTGGTGGTGGCCCTATTATTCATCCTGAATTAGGGGCGATTGTATTGGTGCCAATGCACCCGCTTACCTTAAGCTCAAGGCCGATTGTGCTCTCTCCTCATTCTCAAATAGAATTGCATATTATGCAGACCACCACCATCCATCCTAAGCTCAGTTGCGATGGCCAAGTGATTTTTACGCTCGAACCAGATGATAAAATTATCATTCAAAAACATGCGGTAGAACTTACCCTGATTCATCCTAAAAATTACGATTATTACCATACCCTAAGAACCAAACTCGGTTGGAATTGGAGCGGTGCAAGATAATGTTACACTTTTTATCTATTCGAAATTTAGCCGTTGTCGAGCAAACAGATATTGAGTTTCAATCGGGCATGACGGTGATTACCGGCGAAACGGGTGCAGGCAAAAGTATTTTACTCGATGCTTTAAATTTAGCATTAGGTGAAAGGATGGATACGCAGGTGATTAGAGCAGGATGCGACTATGCGGAAATATCGGCTAGTTTCGCGATTTCTCATTTACCTGGCGCCATTTTATGGTTAAACGATTTAGAATTAAACAGTGAAAATCAGGTCGAAGATTGCCTCATTAGACGCGTGTTATATAAAAATGGCCGTTCTAGAGCTTATATTAACGGCAAGCCAGTGACTACCCAACAACTCAAACTCTTGGGTGAATTTTTGGTCCAAATTCATGGCCAACATCATCATCAGTTATTATTAAAATCAGTCGAACAGCTTAGAATTCTCGATGCTTTTGGCCAACACCAAGAGCTTGTCTCCCAAACACAGCAGGCGCATCAACAATGGCACAAATGCATACAAGAAAAAGAAGCGCTGTTAAATCAGCAAGATCAAGAACATCGTTTATCGCTATTAGAATATCAATTATCTGAGCTCGAAGACTTAAATCTTGAACCCAATGAATGGGAACAATTGCATCAAACCCAAAAAACGCTCACACATGCTACTGAGAATATTCGTTGTGCCGAAAAAGCATTATCTATTTTAGAAGCTTCAGATAGTTATAATCAAAAAGACATTGCACATTTATTATATGAACTCAGTGAAACCTTACAAAAACTCTCGCCTCAACCGCAAGTGATTTTGGATATGTTAAATGTGGTGCATGCGCATATTCAAGAAATTACGGCATCGCTCAATCACTATTATCAACGTTTAGAAATCGATCCTGAAAAATTGCACGAAACAGAAAATCGTTTAAGTAAAATTTTTGAGCTCTCTCGCAAGCACAAAGTACAACCTGAAGGGCTGCTCGAGCATTTTCTCACTTTGCAAACTGAACTAGACTATTTAAAAAATCGTGAAGAAAAACTCGCCCATATCGACAAAGAAATTGCGCAAGCACAAGCCTATTTTTTACATTATGCTAAACAGTTATCAGAAAAACGCCAACAAGCCGCTAAATTATTAAGCCAAGAAATTAGCACGCGCATTCAAACCTTGGGGTTAGCTTCTGCTGAATTTGCTATTTCTTTTGTGCCACACGATAAACCTTCGGCACATGGATTAGAATCAGCGATTTTTATGGTTTCAGCCAACCCTGGCTTACCTTTACAACCCATGCATAAAATTGCCTCTGGTGGTGAATTATCTCGTATTAGTCTTGCCATTCAATTAGCCAGTGCAGCTTATTTGAATACCCCCACGCTTATTTTCGATGAAGTGGATGTGGGCATAGGAGGTAAAATTGGCGCCTTAGTTGGTAAATGTTTGCAAACTTTAGGGACAAAGGCCCAGGTAATTTGTATTACGCATTTGCCTCAAGTGGCTGCTTGCGGTCATCACCATATCACGGTTTCTAAAAACCAATCTAAAACCACTTTGCAGTGTTTAACTCAGCCAGAACGCATCGAAGAAATAGCCAGAATGCTCGAAGGATTTGATAAAACACCCGAAACGATGGCACATGCCGAACAATTATTTAAGCATGCCCATGAAGAAAATGCTTCTTCTAAAACGAAAACAAAAAAATCACGCGCAACTTTGACATAAGCCGTATAAATACATCGTATGGTGGGTAATTTGATAGCCATGCTCTTTGGCTATGGCGAGCTGACGCGTTTCAATCTCCGCATCGAAAAATTCATCGATACGACCACATTTTAAACATACTAAATGATCGTGATGTTCACCTTTGTTTAATTCAAATACAGAATGATCGGCATCGAAATGATGTTTGATAATGAGGCCCGCTTCTTCAAATTGAGTCAGCACTCTATACACTGTGGCTAAAGCAATATCATCCCCCATACCAGATAAAATCTGGTAAATTTTTTCGGCACTTAAATGTTCTGCCGCATTTTCTAAAATATGCAAAATTTTAATTCTAGGTAATGTTGCTTTTAAGCCTAGTTTTTTTAAATCAACAGGTTCTGAGGGTTTATTAATCATCTATATACTCTTGTATGGCGGTTCACTCAGTGGTAGCCTTTCTGTTTATGAATCTACACGATTCCGTTCACAAATCAAATTGGTAAGTTTAATAAATGAATTCAATTAAAGCCAGTCTAGCCATCTGTATATTATCATTATCTGTGTTTGTCACCTCTGGTTGTCAATTAGTTTATAAGCAAGAAATGAATCAGGGTAATATTATTCCCGAAGATAAAGTGGCTGAACTTAAAAATGGTTTAACCATGGAACAAGTGCACTTTTTGTTGGGCACACCCATTTTAGATAATTATTTTCATCAAGACCGCTGGGATTATATTTACTACCTTAAGCCAGCGCATGGTGAAACACAACGTAAACATATTGTGATTTATTTTACAGATGAGAGGGTCAGTAAAATAGTCCATATGGACTAAAAACAAGCGTGATCTTAAGCCTAAAAAATAACCCGAAAGTGTCATGCCAGCGCAGGCTGGCATCCAGAAAAAAATAATATCTTTCTGTTTTATTCTTTATTTATTCTGGATACCAGCTTTCGCTGGTATGACAGGTTTGAAGTGATGCTTGATCTCTTAAGGTAGCGCCATTCAACTTTAATCTGCTTTTTCTTTAATTAGTTCGCCTGTTTTAGCATCTACTTTTAGCTCTACTGTTTTACCATCTTTCCATGCTTTGACTTCATATTTATTGCCAAAAAACTCAGTATTAATTTCATATATATTTTGATAACCTGCGGCTGCTACTCTTTTAGCGACTTCTAAAGCAGGTATCCCTTCAACGACATCTTCGTCTTTAGCCATGTCACCTGTTTTTGGGTTTAACCTGATTTTAATATTCTTACCTTCTCCGCTCACTACTTTTGCAGTGTAAATATCTGTTTTCTTATCGAATTTAATGTCTTTAACAATGACATATCCTTTGCTTTTTAGATCTTCTAACGCTTGAATCATTTGTCCCGAATTATCCGTGGCTTTTTCTGCTGCCAAAGCCATAGGAGTAACAACAAAAAGCATTGCACTTAAGCTTAATAATCTCAATAGTTTTGTGGTAATTAGTTTTGTTTTCATTGTACTTGCCCTCTTAAATATTCTTATCCAAGAAAGAAGTATAGATGTTATTTTTGAGGATTGACTCACTGTATTGTCGGGTTTATTAATCAAAAACCCTATTGTCCAGTGGTATAAATAAGCAGAGCTGTTTTTTTTATTTGCGTAAAAAATTAGTTCCGTTGTTTTTTTTGTTTTACTGTTTGTTGTCTTGTGCTTTTAACATCAAAATAAATAGCTCGATAAATTTCGACTCTATCTCCTTCGTTTAACATATCATCGGGAGACATCACTTTACCAAATACCCCTACTTTATTGTTAATGAAATCAACTTCGGGGAATAAATCAAAAAAACCGATGTGATTAAGTGCTTGTCGTATTGTGGTGTTATCTGGCACTTCAGTGCTCAGATAACATCCTTGTGCGTTAGGCAACGCATAAACCACTTCTACTTTCATTAGGCGTAAGAATAAAGTTGTTTTGCTCTATCGGTAAAGGCTTGTACTAAACCACCTACCATGGTTTTAAATT
>CAYSTH010000144.1:0-4809 GCA_964433995.1 uncultured Francisellaceae bacterium
CACCTATTTTTTGTAATCCTAGTATGTTGATAATTTCTGTTTGAAGAAAGTGATGAGAGCCATCCGCATCTAACATTTTTTGGATAATTTTTTCTGTTAAGCCAGTAGGTTTAGTGATAATAAACTCTTCAATTCCATGAATACCATCACTTTTATCTCCGCGATTACAGCGATAAAATTTATTATTATGTATCACAAGAAAAACAGAATGCTCATCCCACCCTGAGGGAATAATAAGAAGTTCATTATTTTTGATTTTGTTTAAATATGCAGCGGCATCTTGGTTTTTTGCAGAAAAATCAAGAGCGAAATGAATGGTTGAAAAAATATTAAAAGCCCATTCAGGAATATTACTAGAATGAATTGCTTTATTATAAAAACCATCATATGAAGCAAAAAAAGTGTTTAATGTTTGTTGGTTATAAGCGCCCTCAAAATCAAAGCACTCGAGTTCATGTCCTGATAAATTGCCTAATTTGAAGCAACCGTCAAAATCAAGCTTATATCCTAAAATTTTTGCTTGATTGTAGCTATATAAAATGGACTCATCGATATTAGAATGATGTGTTCGAATTGTTTTTTCCAAATCGAAGTGATTAAAAGAATCGAGTAATAGTAAATTGTAAGTGGGGTCGAACGAAGCGTGAGTTATGATTTTTTCTATGATCTTAGGATTTTCTGAAATACGAATGGGCGGTTTGTTTTCAAATGGTATATTTACATTAAGAGAGAAATTGTTTAAGAGAGTATTAACTATTTGAGGATATTGTTTTTCAACTAAAAGCGCAGTATTTAATGGTGTCCAGCCATCTTGATCTAAATGATTAATATCTACGCTGCTTTCAATTAGTTTTTGAAAAAATTCATATTTGCCTGCTAATATAGAAAAATTTATTGGGGATGTTCCATCATAGGTGGAGGATAAATTAAGATCGATTCCTAAATTTATTAATGCCTCAAAAGTTATAGGTTTGTTGTTTATAATAGCTAAGTGCAAAAGAGTATCACCAAAGCTGTCTCTAATCTTATTAAAGTTGACACCAAAGTTTTTGTATTCGTTTAATTTTGCAACGTTTTGTTGCATACATGCTTGTATAACCATTTCTTTTGTTACATTCATATTACGCCTTTCTAATCTTACAATCTTTTTTATATATGTATTTTTTTACGAAATTTTTGTCTTTTGGTCCAAGCAACTTAACTCTTTTTTGTTGTTTATTGATGGACGATCCGTTTTTATAAGTTAATAGGCAGAAAAGAGTGTGCCTACATAAATGTTAGCTTTGTTTCAAAGATCGTGACTTTAATAAAATTTGTATTGAATATCAAGCAAGTTTTAATACTGGCCTGCTAAAATGCCGATATGGTTGACACTTCTACCCCTGTCTATTAAGGTAAACGCGCTATCAAGGATAGAGGCATTTTAATTTATTTAAACAACTAATTCACCTATTATCTTTGGGGGCTCTATGGCAACAAGACCTATGACGACCTTAATTCGAAGACTAGTTAGTATGTCAACTGGTTTGAGTGCATCCTTGTATGGTATTTTACCTAATTTTACGACGCTTCTTTCTCTTGCGATTATCAGCGGCGCGATTGCAGGCACCACTTTATTATTAGCGACAGCTGCTAGTATCTTGCCTGTGATGGCAGTGACAGCAGGCGTTGCCGTTGTGAACTTCTTTTTTTCACGCGAAGTACAAACCGCTATGCTTGGCCTTACACCAACTTCAGCTTATGTTAAAAATGAAGACGGTGTAGAGTTAGAGCAAGATTGGACCTACGATATTGGCATCAAAAAAGGCCATGATCAAAAAGCGGAATACAACTTTGCTAAAGCGATGGATCATTTAAGAGGCGTGATTAATGCTAGGTACCCCGATGACGCACCTTTGCCTCGTATCAGAATAGGTACTTTTGCTGAGCACCATTACAAATTAGTGGTCACAGGTCGTAATCCTGGTAAAGCTATGATCGCGATTGCCAACCCAGGGGTATTCCACACTTTCAAAGGTAAACCTCGTGAATTTAATGCTTTAATGTTACAAGCTTTGGCGCAAATCAAACTTCGTGCGACTTTTTCGGGCATGATAGTTGGTGTGGCAATGGATTTTGGTAATTTGCTTAACAGCTTTAAAAACCATGAATTTTTACCGTTTAAATTATTTGGTTCAGCGGTTGCACCTTTTGGGCAATTATTAGTGAATGCCATGTCTCGTACCAATGCTTATTACAGTGCAGACAGAATAGTAGCAGAATGTGGATATGGTGAAGATTTAATCAAAGCCATTGATATCTTGAATCAGCCTAATAATATGTCTCGTGTGAATACCCATCGAGTTAAGCCTGCTCTTCCAGAACCTACCGGCCGTTCTGCTTGGTTTGTTAAAAAATGGCGTGCAGTTTCTGATGCGTTACGTGCAGATAGCTTTCCAGGTGAAGATGAAACCGGTTATGGTTTGCTACAGTTTGTTGATAACTTAGTGATGCGTTCAGCCTATTTTATTAAAGAATTGTTTGGACCAGCACCTCGCATGGGGCACCGTAAAGAAGAAATCAAAGCATTTCTTAAAGAGTATAAAGCCACTCATGAAGGTAAAGCACCAGAACCACAATTGCCCGCTGATCCTGAAGTGGATTACAAATACTGTAACATCAAAACGTTAGAAGAAAAATTAGCAAAGTATCACGATCGTATGCATGGTCATCATCATGAAGATCATTCGCACGATGAGGATAGTGCTTTAGAGAAAGCATCTCCCAAGGCTGTTATCTTTAGTGATTCGCCTCAAGATAGTCAAAAACCAGCTCAACCAACAACGGTTGAACAGCCTAATCTTGATGACACAGCAAAACGTTCCAATAATCCTAGTAGCACCATTCACTAGAATATTGGAATAGATCCTTACTGATGTTGCGAGCCTGTTGAAAGGCTCGCAACAGTGCTAAAATAAGAGGTATGCAAATACCCTCTGATTTAATACAAGACATTGCTCAATTAGCTCGCCAAGCAGGTGAGGCTATTCTGAGTATTTACCAACAGCCTAATTATCTCGATTTAGCCAAAGTCGAAATAAAATCGGATCACTCTCCTGTTACGCAAGCAGATAAATTAGCCCATGAAATCATTGTTTCAGGTTTAAACAAGCTTAATACTCAATATCAGCTTGATGCTTATATTGTCTCTGAAGAAGATGAAAATACACATGAGCAAAGTCATCGTTTAAGTGCGGATACGATTTGGCTGGTCGATCCTTTAGATGGCACCAAAGAATTTATTGCTGGTACGCATGAATTTACCGTTAATGTTGCTTTAGTGCATGAACATAAACCGATTTTAGGGGTGATATATGTCCCTTATTACGATTTATTATATTACGCTGAACAAGGTAAAGGGGCCTTTTTAAAAACAGCTCAGCTTGCTGCTAAACAGCTTCCCTTATTACCTCATATGGAGAGCAATCAACCGACTCGTGTGATTTCAAGCCGTCGTCATGGCGTGGTAGAACTGGACAGTGTTTTATCAAAGCTAGATAGCTATGAAATAGATTATTTGGGCAGCAGTTGGAAGTTATGCAAAATTGCAGAAGGTAAAGCGGATTTATACCCTCGGTTAGGTGCTACTTCTGAATGGGATACTGCCGCAGGACAAGTGATCTTAACGGAAGCAGGCGGAGAAATAAGAGGCTTATCAGGACAAATACTGAGTTACAACACTCAAGATAGTCTGGACAATCCAAGTTTTCTTGCCATAAGTCAACCCTCCTTATTCAAAAAAATCTGTGGATAACTCTGTGGATAGTTATTTTTTTGTTCAAATTAATAGTGAATTACTAACTACGTTGCTTTGGCAACTCTAATCAGAACTTAAAAATAATTTTATTAAAATCAACAACTTACCTATAAAATATTTTTGATGAGAAGATAATAAGTCAATCTAAAAATTTAAGCTTATTATCTAAACCACCTGTGTACAACTTAGTGGATAGCTCAAAACACCTACAGTCAACTGTAAAATAAATCACTATTTTAAATCACCCCCCTTCACGCTGATAGCAGACTAAGATATGATCGGGTTTATTAAAAATTTGTTTGTTTAGTAACTAATAATTAAGCACATATGAATGAAATAGACGTTGTTATTATTGGCGCAGGCGCAGCAGGTTTAATGTGTGCCATTGAAGCAGGTAAGCGTGGTCGCCGTGTGCTGATTTTAGATCATGCTAACAAGCCAGGTAAAAAAATTCTCATGTCTGGCGGTGGGCGTTGTAACTTTACGAATGAAAATATACATCCTGATAAATATTTATCTCATAACCCACATTTTTGTAAATCGGCACTTAAACGATATACGCAGTGGGACTTTATTGATTTGGTCAAAAAGCATCATATTCCTTTTCATGAAAAAAAATTAGGTCAACTATTTTGTGATAACAAAGCCAAAGACATCGTCGATATGTTATTGACAGAATGTCATTTATACGGCGTGAGCATTCATCTCAATGAAACAATAGAAAACATTGAAAAACGAGAACCAAATCATTTTAGACTACAAACCAACAAAAAAAGCTATCAATGTGAGTCATTGGTCATTGCCTCAGGCGGGTTGTCTATTCCCACTATGGGAGCGAGCGCATTTGGATATAAAGTAGCAGAACAGTTTGGTTTAAAAGTATGGCCGGTGAGAGCAGGGTTAGTGCCTTTGACGTTGCACACAGAAGACAAAAATATATTCGATGTACTATCGGGAGTAGCATGTGATACCGAGATACAAGTAAAGAATACTTCTTTTAGAGAAAATATGTT
>CAYSTH010000145.1:0-4745 GCA_964433995.1 uncultured Francisellaceae bacterium
AATATGGAATTTGCCGTAAAAGTAGGAACCCCTTCAAAACAAAAAGTTGGTTGTGTCATTCTACCTGTTTATGATTCGACAAAAATCAGCGATCAAATCAAGAAACTGGATAGCAACTTGGCCACTCAAGTCACGGCGCTTATTAAAAAAGGCGACATAGAAGGAAAAATTGGCCAAACCCTACTGTTTCACCCATCGCTCCATACCAATGGCCACTCTGAAAAATTCGAAAGAGTTTTGCTAGTTGGCTGTGGAAAAATGAAATCTTTGTCTGAAACAGAATACAAAGAAATCATTTGCCACGCTACTCAAGCATTAAAAAAAACCAGCTCTACTGAGGCTTATAGCTATTTAGCAGAACTTGATATTCATGGCCGAGATACAAGTTGGAAAATTAAATACGCTACTGAATTTATGCGTGAGCTTGATTATGAGTTTACCGACTTCAAAACCAAAAAAAGTCACACTCCTAAAATAAAACGCCTACGTAAATTTTATTGGATGATTTATAACAAAAAAGAATTGTATAAATCAGAAAACGCTTTAGAACAGGCTGTTGCAATTAGTGATGGCGTGAGTTTAACCAAAGATTTGGCTAATACTCCCGCAAATGTCTGTACGCCCACCTATTTGGCGAATAAAGCAGAAGAATTAGTCAAACTACATAAAAAAGCCAATAAAATTAGTGTGGCCATATTAGAAGCCAAAGAACTCAAAGCACTCAAAATGGGCTCATTTTTGTCTGTTACACAAGGCTCACCTGAACCACCTAAATTAATTACTTTGTCTTATCGTGGTGCTAAGAAAAAAGACGATAAACCGATTGTCCTCGTTGGCAAAGGCATTACCTTTGATACTGGTGGTAATTCTCTTAAACCCGCTGCCAGTATGATTGGCATGAAATTCGATATGTCAGGTGCTGCTGCTGTGATGGGCGTGATTCACGCTGCTGCAAGTTTACAGCTGCCTTTGAATATCATTGGCGTGATTCCTTCTTGCGAAAATATTCCTGGAGGCAAAGCAACTCGTCCTGACGATATCGTGACCTCTATGAGTGGCATCACCATCGAAATAGCCAATACCGATGCGGAAGGAAGACTCATTTTATGTGATGCCCTTACCTATTGTGAACGCTATCATCCTGAAGTGGTGATTGATATTGCAACACTCACAGGCGCTTGTATTATTGCCTTAGGTGGACATGCTTCCGCCGTTATGAGTAATCATCAGCCTCTAGCAAACGACTTGCTTAAAGCCAGTCAAACAAGCTTAGACAAAGCCTGGCAAATGCCTATTTGGGAAGAATATCAACAACAATTAAAATCACCTGTTGCCGATTTATGCAATATTGGTGGTTCTGAAGGTGGCAGCATCACAGCAGCCTGTTTCTTGGCTAATTTTACCAAAAATTATCACTGGGCTCATTTAGATGTGGCAGGTACAGCGGCAAAATATACTGGTGATAAAAAAGGCGCGACTGGCAGACCTGTGCCCATGCTTATGCAATATTTGATTAACAAAGCAGAAAAATAATTATTTAATTTAAATAAAAGAAGTACTGAAATGGATAAAGCTTATTTTCCGAATGCGATAGAGCAAAAATGGTATCAACATTGGGAGGCAAACAACTGTTTTGCCCCTAATAAAACGCATCAACAAAGTTACTGTATTATGATCCCACCTCCCAACGTCACGGGTTCGTTGCATATGGGACATGCTTTTCAAGATACTATTATGGATTTGCTTATCCGTTATCATCGCATGAAGGGTTTTAATACTTTATGGCAAGTCGGTACCGATCATGCTGGTATTGCCACTCAGATGGTTGTTGAGCGCCAATTACTGGCTCAAAATTTATCTAGACATGATTTAGGTCGAGAAAAGTTTATCGAAAAAATTTGGGAATGGAAAAATGTCTCGGGTAACACTATCTATGGTCAACTCAAACGATTAGGTGCCTCAGTTGATTGGTCACGTGAACGTTTTACGATGGATGCCGGCTTAAGTGAAGCCGTTACCAAGGTATTTGTAAAACTCCATGAAGAAAAATTATTATACCGTGGTCAACGTTTAGTCAACTGGGATCCTGTTTTACATACGGCTTTGTCTGATTTAGAGGTCGTTAGCCAAGAAGAAGATGGTTATTTATGGCACATTCAATATCCCATAGACAAGCATCCTGGTACATTTTTAACGATTGCGACCACTCGACCCGAAACCATGTTGGGCGACGTTGCAGTCGCAGTCCATCCAGAAGATGTCAGATATCAACATTTAATCGGTCAATCTATTAAGTTACCTCTAACGGATAGACTCATTCCGATTATTGCAGATGATTATGTCGACCCTGAATTTGGTTCTGGTGCAGTCAAAATTACGCCCGCTCACGATTTTAATGACTATGACATAGGTAAGCGTCATCAACTCCCTTTGATTAACATTTTGACGATTGATGCCAAAATGAATCAAAACTGTCCTGAAAAATATCAAGATTTGCCTAGATTTGAAGCCAGAAAACAAATTTTAACTGATTTAGAAAATTTAGGTTTACTTGCAGAAACCGTTCCTCACAAACTAAAAATTCCGAGAGGCGACAGAACAGGTGAAATCGTCGAACCTTTTTTAACCTCACAATGGTTTGTTAAGGCAGATGTATTAGCTAAAAAAGCACTTGAAGTGGTAGAAACCGGTGAAATAAAATTTGTGCCAGAAAATTGGTCTAAAACCTATTTTGAATGGCTGAACAATATTCAAGACTGGTGCATATCAAGACAACTATGGTGGGGACATCGCATACCTGCTTGGTATGACGAACAAAATAATATCTACGTCGGTTATTCTGAACAAGATGTAAGACAAAAACATCAGCTTGCTGATAGTGTCATACTGAAACAAGATGAAGATGTGCTAGATACTTGGTTTTCATCAGCTCTTTGGCCTTTTTCAACGCTGGGCTGGCCAGAAAAAACACCTGAGTATCATACCTATTATCCTACTAATGTATTGGTTACTGGCTTTGATATCATTTTCTTTTGGGTCGCTAGAATGATCATGATGGGGCTCAAATTCACGGATAAAATCCCCTTTAATACCGTTTATATTCATGGGCTTATTCAAGACCAAGACGGTCAAAAAATGTCGAAGTCTAAAGGCAATGTGATAGATCCTTTAGATATTATCGATGGTATTGATCTCGAAAGCCTGGTTGCTAAACGTACGACAGGTTTAATGCAACCTCAAATGGCCAAAAAAATTGAGCAAAATACGCGTAAACAATATCCTGAAGGGATTGCCGCTTATGGTACTGATTCGCTCAGATTTACGTTTTGTGCTCTTGCCACTTTTGCTAGACACATACGCTTTGATCTGAAACGCGTGGAAGGCTACCGTAATTTTTGCAATAAACTTTGGAACGCATCACGTTATGTCCTCATGAACACCGAAAATCAATCTTTAGGTGCATCTGAACAAGAACGTGAATACAGCGCTATTGATCTCTGGATTTTAACTGAGCTAGAAAACACCAAAAAACAAGTTGCGCATTACATAGAAACCTATCGTTTCGATTTACTGGCAACCTGCTTATATGAATTTACATGGAACGTATTTTGTGATTGGTATTTAGAGTTATCTAAATCTGTGATTAACTCCCCTGATAGCACAGCTAAACAACTTGCCGGAACGCGATATACGCTTGTTTCTGTTTTAGAACAGCTCATGCGCATCATGCATCCTATTATGCCATTTATCACGGAAGAAATTTGGCAGCGCGTTGCACCACTCATTGGTAATCAAAATACCACCATCATGCTAGAAGCTTATCCAGAATATCGTGAAGGATTTGTCACATCTGAGATGCACACTGCTTCGTTAGAAATTGAATGGGTAAAATCGGTTATTTCTACTATTCGAACCCTCAGAAATGAAGTCGGCGTCTCCCCTTCTCAGCATCTTTCTGTATTATTTACCGGCTTGACTGAAGATAAGGCAAACTTAACTAAGCATGCTACTTTGCTCTATAAGTTGGCACGTTTAGAAAAAGCCGAATTTTTAGACAATGCTAAACCTCCGGTATCTGCTGTTGGCATGTCTGGCACCTGTCAAATTCATTTACCTTTGCAAGGACTTATTGATAAAAACGCTGAGCTTGCTAGACTCAAAAAAGAAATAGATAAACTACAAAAAGAAGTCTCTAAATCTGAAGTCAAGTTAGGCAATGCAAACTATGTCAATAATGCGCCTAAAGAAGTGGTTGAATTAGAGCAGGAACGTTTAGCCGATCATAGAAAAACCTATGAAAAGCTTATGCAGCAATTTACCACCATCGAAAAATTAGATAGCTAATATTCTTAGTGTTGCTCTTGTGCTGCAACTTTGGTTTGTGGCACAGGGCAACTACTAGAGTCTTGCCGATATTGACCTACCTGTGATAAAAATGACATCGTCTATTCACAAGCAAAGCTTGTCAAAAAGCCAAGAGGTTATGTCATGGATTCTCCTAAAAACAAAATAAGTTCTCCTAAAAAAAAATCAAAAAAAATCGCTTCTGTTTTTCTAGAACCCATTCGTTTAAATAAACCTCATAAAATAGATGCATTAGTTCAGGCTGGCTTTGATATCAATGAACAAGACGATTTGTTCAATTACCCAATTATTTATACTGTTTATCATAATCATTCTGAAATGCATCATAAAATACTATCTTATAAACCCAATCTCGATGTGGCTAATAATGTTGGAGAAAC
>CAYSTH010000146.1:0-4722 GCA_964433995.1 uncultured Francisellaceae bacterium
TATTCAAATCAACTTCATGGATATTAGACAAATCGAGTTGTTCACCTTCTTTTTTAATGTTATGAAATATTTCTTTATTTTGTCCTAATATTAAAATAGCACCCATTAACAAGGTCGTCATATTTCCTTCGACAATTAAAGATCCAATGGGATTAGCTTTCAATAATTTTTCTAGCTCAATAGAATCAATAAATTGTGTCGCATAGGGTTTATTTTTTATAATCTCTTCATAATGCTGTGTAATTATCTTATCACTGTGCTCTTTGATTTCTTTTTTGAGTAGATCCAACTCTTTAGTTGAAGCTTGATCGAAGTTGAGTAGGGTATTTTCTGCACGAGCAATAAGTGTTGTTAATTCTTGCGGTAATTCATGAACATTAAAAAATAGTTTACCCGCCATCTGCATGACAACATAACGTATTTGATCATTCAAACTGCGATTAGCATCCCAGTTTTTAAATGCTTTATTCAATAATAGGGCACTAAATTGTAAACTTTCATCAGCATTAATACTTGTTTTTAATATTCTGCGGTGAGTGGCAACGCCGATATCAGAACGGCTAACAATGGATTCTATGCCAATTAAATTTTCAAGTTTATGAAAGTCTTGCCGTGCTAAAGGATCGAATTTTTCGGGCAATTTTGCACTCTCATTGCCATAGTCTGCGGCAGCTGAAACATATTTTTCTCCTACGGCAACAATAATGGAGGTTAAACGAATCCCCAATATTTTGACATCAAATTTGAATATACCCTCAGGAGATTGAAATGCTCTATCTGTTAATTCGGTAAGGACAAATTTATCCTTTAATGTGATTAACTTGTAAAGATCTTGATAATAATTGACCACATCATTTAAATAATCTGAAAATTTGCTCAAGTAATGTTTAAAAATAAGCATATAAATACCGCCCTCTTACTATTCGAAAATACTAAGCCTAGCAGAGTTATCGTTTTATGTTACTTGATAAGATTAACAGACAGTGGTTGGCCAGCCTCTTTATCTTTTGGCCTAAAAATGGGAAAATGCTATCGGAGGTTGCAAATCTAATGGTGCTGGTTCAGTAGATTGTGGCGTCCATTCAAAATTTAATAAGAGATTTCGCTCAGAATAAGCATAATTGTCATCAGTGGCAAGACCAATATAAGTTGCGCCATCTTTGCCAGCATAACAAAAAATCGACTCAAAATTTTCGCCTGTGGTAGGCTCGAATTCAAGCCACGTTTTACCAACGATATGATTACCAGCAAAAAAATCGTTTTTATTTAATTCAACCACACGAACACCATAATGTTCATAGCTACTAAAATATTCTGTGCTGCGTTCTAAAAATAAAACATTGCCATTGGGCAAAGTGGTGGCACCTGAAATGCCGAACCCTGCTTGGCCTTGATAATAAAGATTATCCCAACCACCCATATCATTTTGCATATAAACACGATGTTCTTGTTCATTCGGCAAAGGTTCTTCAATAACCGTCATTAAACGACCATTTTCTAAAACCGTCATGGCTTCAAGGCCCACATTGCCGTATTGACGATGACCAGTTTCTTTAAAGGCTTGGGTAAATTGCTCAAAGGCATCTAGCATGTCTTGTGGCAGAGCAATGCTGTCAACAGCAGGTTCTAAAATGTCATTAAAAATTAAAATGCGGTGATCTCTTTCGAATGAAACCGCAAGCTGACCGTTAGACAAAAGAGTAATTTCTTCGGCATCGGTGGCATTTTTGCCTTGTAGTACAGCACCATTTTGATCTCTCAGCGAGCTAAAAATAGCATCATCAAAGCCAACAATGTGTCCCATTGAATTTAATTTGGGAGAGGCTTTTAAGGCAAAACCTTCATCAGACACAGCGACAATCTTGCCCTGGCTATCTATGTCAAAACCAGACCAACCACCAAAACGATAATCATTGGCATGAAAACTGATACCCGATGCAAAAGAGACATCAGCCTGTTTAGGAGCATCAGGTGAGATAAGAGCCGCTTCAACAACTTGAGTCTCTATGTTAAGGGCAATTTTTTCAGGGCACGTTTCAAAAGCAGTGTATTTGATGCCTAGCATTTTAGTGCAGATACGCGAAACAGAATGCAAGAATTTATCCCAACGATAAAGGCCGTTGAGAAAGGTGTTTTCTGCGTATTCAAGTTTATATTCAAGCATCAAAATAAGTCCGCATTTTTAAAAAAACAGAAAGTTTACCAACTTTTAATAGATTGTGCAAATCAAAAAACTATTTTTTTGTACATCTTTTGTGTATCTAAAAGCTTTACAAATCGATCAGGAAATCTTATTCTGTTGCTCCATCAAGAGCTGGCGTAGCTCAGTTGGTAGAGCGGCTGATTTGTAATCAGCGGGTCGTGGGTTCAAATCCTGTCGCCAGCACCATTTCTTTTCAAATCAAAATCATTGTGTTGTATTTGTCGTCTTCTCGACAGTTTCTATGTCATTTGTGTGAGCGTTTTCAAGATAATGACCCAGCATCACGCCTAGTCCACCGCCTATGACAGAACCTATCACTGTATTCGCTGTAAAATAGGCAACAGCACTTGCCGCAGCCCAACATAAATGCGGGTTTCTTTTTACTTCAAATGCTTTCAAAAATATAATAAAGGCAGGCAATGCACTAAATCTTGCCGCCACACCGCTACCAGCAATCGCACCTGTTAAACCTAAAACAAGAGTGGTGCCGTTTGCACCAGTCGTTGACAATGTTTCAGTATGAGTTAATGCTCGCATATAAATTACCTTTTAAATATTCAAGGTGGCATTCTAAGTTTTGAAAAACTAGTTGTCAATTAACTTACAAAATTTGATTTTTGGGGCAAAAATGCATGCAGCCTGTGATTGTTTGGTTTAGGCAAGATTTAAGAATTTGGGATAATCCTGCTTTATATCAGGCAGTATTATCTCAGCAGCCTATTTTACCTATTTATATTTATGAAGATGAAAATAGTGGTACGCAAAACCCATGGCCTATTGGGGGCGCACAAAAATGGTGGTTGCATCATTCTTTAACACAGCTCTCTACTAGCTTGGCCGAAAAAGGGTTGACTCTACATATTTTTAAAGGCAACCCAGTTGCTTTAATCACGGAGATTATCCAGCAAACACAGGCTCAAGCTTTATATTTTAATCGATGCTATGAGCCGTATTTGTTAAATCAAGAAACAGAAATAAAATCTGCTTTAGATAATTTAGGTCAAAATACAAATATTTTTAGTTATAAGGCCAATTTATTGCTTGAACCTTGGGAAATGAAAAACAATCAAGGGAGTTATTTTAAGGTCTATACGCCCTTTTGGCGTCGGGTGTATCAATATCTCACGGCACATCCGCCAACGGTGCTTAAAAAGCTTCCTAAGCGTATTGAAGGTGCGGTGGTTGAGCATCCTGAATGCCAGGATATTCAAGCACTCAATTTATTGCCGACTCAACCCAATTGGGCAGCAGATTTTGGTTCGGTGTGGCAGCCAGGTGAAGCAGGCGCACATGCAAAATTAAAATCTTTTTTAGAAAATGGCTTGGCTTACTATGCTGAGGGTAGAGATATTCCAAGTAAGTCTTATACCTCTGGACTATCACCGCTACCAGCAATCGCACCTGTTAAACCTAAAACAAGAGTGGTGCCGTTTGCACCAGTCGTTGACAATGTTTCAGTATGAGTTAATGCTCGCATATAAATTACCTTTTAAATATTCAAGGTGGCATTCTAAGTTTTGAAAAACTAGTTGTCAATTAACTTACAAAATTTGATTTTTGGGGCAAAAATGCATGCAGCCTGTGATTGTTTGGTTTAGGCAAGATTTAAGAATTTGGGATAATCCTGCTTTATATCAGGCAGTATTATCTCAGCAGCCTATTTTACCTATTTATATTTATGAAGATGAAAATAGTGGTACGCAAAACCCATGGCCTATTGGGGGCGCACAAAAATGGTGGTTGCATCATTCTTTAACACAGCTCTCTACTAGCTTGGCCGAAAAAGGGTTGACTCTACATATTTTTAAAGGCAACCCAGTTGCTTTAATCACGGAGATTATCCAGCAAACACAGGCTCAAGCTTTATATTTTAATCGATGCTATGAGCCGTATTTGTTAAATCAAGAAACAGAAATAAAATCTGCTTTAGATAATTTAGGTCAAAATACAAATATTTTTAGTTATAAGGCCAATTTATTGCTTGAACCTTGGGAAATGAAAAACAATCAAGGGAGTTATTTTAAGGTCTATACGCCCTTTTGGCGTCGGGTGTATCAATATCTCACGGCACATCCGCCAACGGTGCTTAAAAAGCTTCCTAAGCGTATTGAAGGTGCGGTGGTTGAGCATCCTGAATGCCAGGATATTCAAGCACTCAATTTATTGCCGACTCAACCCAATTGGGCAGCAGATTTTGGTTCGGTGTGGCAGCCAGGTGAAGCAGGCGCACATGCAAAATTAAAATCTTTTTTAGAAAATGGCTTGGCTTACTATGCTGAGGGTAGAGATATTCCAAGTAAGTCTTATACCTCTGGACTATCACCGCATTTACATTTTGGTGAAATCAGCCCAGGGATGATTTGGGAAAAATTAATCGCACATAAAAATATTAAAAATGCCGAAAAGTTTTTATCTGAATTGGTATGGCGGGAATTTGCTTATAGCTTGTTATACCATTATCAAGAATTACCTATCCAAAATTTTAAGTCAGAATTTAATCACTTCATTTGGCAACCCGA
>CAYSTH010000147.1:0-4641 GCA_964433995.1 uncultured Francisellaceae bacterium
CAAGGAATTGGGAAGATGCTGCTTAGCGTCACTGTCAAAAAAGCAAAAGAACTTGGTTTTAATAAAATTTACCTATATGCCTTTGATCCTGCGCTACTAGATTACTACCAACGCTTTGGTTGGAATAAAATTGGTATCGATAAATACAAATCCCATCCTGTAACGATAATGGATCTAGATCTTAAATGATTATCAAATCATCTATTTTATTCATGTTATTTTTAGTTTTCCTACCTTTTTCTAAAGATGCTATTGCCAGCAATAATAATTATTTATTAAAACCAACCGGGAAATACCAAGTTGGGTTTCGGGATTACCATTGGATCAATACAACAAAATGTCCTGATACCAATTATAAGGGAAATAATAAAAATGATTTTAGTAGTAAAAATATCCAATTTTGTCGTGAGATAATGGTTCGTATCTATTATCCATCTACTACACGAAAAGAATCTAGTAATCTTTATTACAACCCGCTTGTGAAAAGCATTAAAAATGATCTTATTCAAGTTCCAGAGGTTAAAAAAGAGCATCTCCTGCAATTAAATCATATTAAAAGCCATTCTATCGAGAAATTGCCCCCAGTCTCCGGGAAAAAATTCCCGATAATTTTTTTCAGCCCAGGCTATGGATCTCAAGTAGAAATGTATGAGAATTTTATTCTAGAATTAGTTAGTCATGGTTACGTAGTGATAGGAATTAATAGTCTATTTATAAATGGAGATATAGCTCTACCTAATAATCATGTTGTAAAATTTAACGTTAAATTATCGTTAAATGATTTAATTAAAACCCAATCAGATGATTTTGATTACATATATAGAAAAATTATATCAATTCATAACTTAGATCTTCTATTTTCTACTATGGATATACAGCGTATTGGCGCCCTAGGACAATCTCTAGGTGGAGAAATAGTAGCTAACGCTGCACATTCTCATCCGAGTTGGTTTAAAGCAGCAGCAACCCTTGATAGTGGGATTGACAAAAATGACGATACATGGAAAGAGTTTGACATGCCATTTATGCGCCTAATTTCTGCTCACAGAAGATGCGAAAAACCTATCATACCTGATGCGTTTAAATTAGGAGATGATGATTTCTTAGTTGGTATATCCCCAAGCGTGAAAAATACCAGTTTCAGCTATCATATGAACTTTACAGACTATTCAACTCTGCAATATATACCCGCTGAACAAGCAGCATTAGCCTATTATAGTAGAAATAAAATGAGGCGCCTTTTTGGTACAGGCAATGGTTGGGAAATAACTCATTCTATAAATATTTATTTGCTTAGTTTTTTTAACACCTATTTGAAGCAAGAAAATGACAATCCTTTTAAATCTTGCTTACCTTTAATAAAAAATTCCTACATTGAATGTGGAAAAATAAACAAATAATCCTCAGTCAAAGAATGCCTTACAAGAGATCTCGTATAAATGAAATCATATCTGCTGAACTCTTCTATGGCAGGCTGAACTTATCTTTGGCAAATGACACCGCTAAAGAAAAACTACCAGAAGAAATTGTTTTATCCATGAAAATCCTATGGGATCGTGTCATGACGCAAGCAGAGGAGAAACTGGTAATAGCGACACAGGATTTTGAACAAAGCACCGCTGAACTTAAAGAAAACTATAATAAGCAGAGAGAAGAAAGTGTCCATTGGCACCAGCAATATAATGAAATGAAGCAAGAAAAAGATCAACCTACCCAACAGCTTAAGCAAGAATTAATCATGTTAAGAAAAGAAAAAACTTTACTTGAGAATGAATTAGCAAGAGAAAAGCTAGAAAGAAACACACTACAAACTCAACATGATCGACTTGTATCACAAAGTGACATCATAAAGTCCGATCTCAACCAGTTTCAAAAAGAAGCGATTAAACATGCTCATTCGGAGCAACATTGGCAGGCTCAATACCAAAAAAACCAGACAAAACTAGATGAGCAACAGACTTTAATTATCAACTTTACAACAGAAATTGCCGTTCTCTCTCAAAAATACTCTGATGCTCAAGGGATGCTAAAGGAAATAGGCGATCAGAACAAATTTCTTGCTCACGAGAAATGGGTGCTTGCCCAAGAAAATGCTCAGCTAGTTGGGCAGCTAAAACAGTTTGAAAAATTAGGCATTTAGTCGTTAAGGATAGGGCTAAAGGCAACCCTATGTGCATCGTACTATAGGAGCACACTAAATTATAGAGTAACAAAATGATTTAATTAGATAAAATAAACTTCCAGCAAGAAAAGTTACCGGTCATATTTGCATTGTTGGGTAACAGGACTAACCTATCCAATTTTTATACAACAGTGATGTCACCTTCGCACAATGTGGGCAAGATCATGATAAAATATCAGAATGTGTTTTGAATTTAGTGGATTAAGATTATGACTATTGGTCGTGGTGAAATAAAACTTAATGAAACGCAAGTGCGTGCCGCAATGAAAGATGCAAAGATAGATGGCGTATCAATAGCTTCTTTTGACATTAAGGGGATAACAGGTGAAATGGCATTGGGCGTTGACCATAAAACTAAGAATGATTTAACTACAACTTCTGTTTTTCGTGTGGCATCACTTAGTAAACCGGTCTTTTCGTATTTAGTTTTAAAATTGATAAATGACAATCAGTCTGGAAAAGCATTGCCTAAATTGGGCGAGTTCAATTTGCCGGTAGGCGAAAAATTTGATTTGGAAACACCTCTTCATAAAATATGTCCGTGGTTTCTTGATAAGTTCAGCCAAGATCCGGAAACGCAAGCCAAAGCAATGGCATTGACAGCACGGCATGTGTTATCACACACGACAGGACTGCCAATTAAGCAACAAAAAGGGGAGTTACTTAAATTTCAGTTTGAACCTGGCACGGAATATGGGTACTCAAATCCAGGTATTGTCCTATTGCAAAAAACGATTGATACAATAACTGGTAGTAATCTTCAAGCATTAGCTAAAGCAAATGTTTTTGCGCTATTGGGGATGACGAATACTAACTTCCTTTCACCAGAATATCTGGATCCTACAGTTGTAGATGAGGTCAGATTGGAGCGGATGGATGCTGCAAACAGTGTTCATACAACAGCAAATGACTATGCACTTTTTATTGCTAACTGGCTGACGGAGATGGCGTTGGAAGGTAATGAACTCCTAAGCCAAGCCTTTGAAAGCCAGATTTCAATGGAGGCAGATAGATGGGCGTCAAACCAAGGGTTATTGGAAGAAGATCGAAAAAAAATTGCATGGAGTTTAGGTTTTGGGCTGCAAGTAGAGGTTCAGATTGGCGGTGGTGTTAAAGCTACTAGGGCATTTCATTCAGGCGATATGGATAACTGGCGTGCTTTTCTGGCAATCGATTTAGAAACTAAGAAAGGAATAGTTTTTTTATCAAATTCACCTAATGGATTATTACTTACAGATTGTATAGTAACACCAAATGTGGAATTGAATGATGGGTTGAAATACATTTTTGAAAAATATGGTTTTGCACGAAAACTTGAGCCTGGCTGGAAGGAAAAAGAAATCGATAGAGTATGTAAAATTATTGTAAAAAATGAAATGGATTTATCCAATCTGCAAGAAAAGGGGTTATTAAAGATCGATGATAATAAAGGTCTTTGTATGTTAGATATTAAATGTGAAAAAGATCATTCAATTTTTAACCGAGTTATTAAAAAAGAATTTGATAAATTTAAAGAAGAAACTCAACTGGAAGAGAACAGGCATTATAAAATTGAAGCGGAGGCAGATAAAGAAGGAAATATTTTGCATTTAAAAGTTAATATTTTTGATAAAAAACTATACAATAAATTTATTGATAATCTCAATGCAGATAAATTATTACCTGCCTCAACAAGCGCCCTTCAAACTTCCTTGGAATCATCGTCATATAAAACGCCCACCCTAACTCGGTATCGGTAATCGTTCACGACCTAGGTATTTTGTAACTCCACTGATAGTGGTATTGACAAAAATGACGATACATGGAAAGAATTTGACATGCCATTTATGCGCTTAATCTCTGCTCACAGAAGATGCGAGAAGCCTATCATACCTAATACATTTAAATTAGGAGATAATGACTTCTTAGTTGGTATATCACCAAGCGTAAAAAATATCAGTTTTAGCTACCATATGAACTTTACAGACTACTCAACTCTACAATAAATACCAGCTGAACAAATAGCATTAGCCTATTATAATAGAAATGAAATGAGGCGCCTTTTTGGTACCGGCAATGGCTGGGAAATAACTCATTCTGTAAATGTTTATTTGCTTAGCTTTTTTAACACCTATTTGAAAGAAAAAAATGACAACCCTTTTAAATCTTGCTTACCTTTAATAAAAAATTCCTACATTGAATGTGGAAAAATAAGCAAATAATCCTCCATTAAAGAATGCCTTACAAGAGATATCGTATAAATGACATCATATCTGCTGAACTATTCTATGGCAGGCTGAACTTATCTTTGGCAAATGACAACTTAGATTCCATTTAAATATCGTTAGATACTGTAATAAATAATTAAAATGTATTTTTAACTTAAATAGATAGAAATATACAACTATATTTAATATAAGATAAGAAATAATTATCATATGTAATTCTATTCTGCTAAAATCACCCAAATGTAATCTACC
>CAYSTH010000148.1:0-4524 GCA_964433995.1 uncultured Francisellaceae bacterium
GTTCGCCACTTTTGGGGCGCTCAAACAACTACATCCTCCAACCTTATCCATCTCAATTCAAATGTGATTATAATTCTTCATCGTCATGATGACCAAAATCATCGCCATTCGTATTAGGCATATTGATTTTTGTGGTCAAGTTCCTGGATGGTACCACAGTTGATATCGCATGTTTATAGACCATTTGACTTACGCTGTTTTTTAGCAAAACAACAAACTGATCGAAAGACTCGACTTGCCCTTGTAACTTAATACCATTTACTAGGTAAATCGACACAGGGATCTTTTCTTTGCGTAGAGCGTTTAGAAAAGGGTCTTGTAGTGTTTGCCCCTTTGACATTTGTATCCTCTCCATTTGATTAGGTGAATTACTGTTTTCTAGCAACCGGCTAACTAGTAAATCAAATAACGACTATCCGTAGTGTAGTATAAATACAGTGTAACATCACTGGTTTAAATTTAACAATGGGGACTAAATTGCGCCTTGTAAATAAACTAAAGCGTCTTGATTTAAGGTTGGCGACGCGAAATCGAAGGCATGCACATCAGGCCAAGCTTTTAACCAAGTTAATTGGTGCTTAGCTAATTGTCTTGTCGCAACAAGTGCTTTTTCAATCATAGTAGATTTGTCATATTCGTTCTCTAGATATCGCCATACTTGCTGATACCCTACCGAGCGAATGCTAGGCAATTCTAAACTTAAATCACCTCTGGCTTTTAATTGTTCTACTTCTTGAATTAAGCCTTCGTCCAACATACGGTGAAATCTTAAAGCGATATTCTCATGTAGTTTTTCTCTAGGTGTTATAATAGGCGTTAAAGCAATATGAATAATATCAAAATCTTGTGATTTATTTTGAGTTTGAATAAACTCAGATTTGGTTTTACCGGTTAAATAAAATATTTCTAGCGCGCGTTCAATGCGTTTATAATCATTAGGATGAATTTTATTTGCGCTAATCGGATCTATTGCCACTAATTCTTGATGTAGCTTTTCAATCCCTTCGTTATTGGCTCTTTGCCATAAATTTTGTCTAAAAATGTCATCTCTACCGGGTGCTTCATTTAAACCATCGACTAATGATTTAAAATACATCATCGTTCCCCCCACCAAACAGGGAATGCGATCTATTTTAAAAATATCATTTATCTTTTCTAAGGCTAAATCTCTAAATAAACCAGCACTGAATACTTCGTTAGGCTCAAAAATATCGATTAGATGATGAGGGGCATTTTTTAAAATATTTGAGCTTGGTTTACCCGAACCTATGTCGAGACCTTTATAGACTAAGGTTGAATCTACACTGATTAAATCAATAGGAAGATGATTTTTCAAAAATATAGCTAAATCAGTTTTGCCGCTAGCTGTTGGGCCTGAAATAAAAACGATTTTTTTGCGAGTATTCAGCACAGAATATTAACCAACCCATATCAAAATAGGTTCAAGTGCCAATTTTAATAAACAAGCCAAGATCATACCTTCAATTAATAGCCACTTAGGCCAATTACTCTTTTTCATTAAATATCTATTTCTATGCCAGACAAATTAATCACAAGCGGCGATTTTAGATGGTTTTTTAGGGAACTACAAGCTAATGAACTATTAATACTGTTGAATCGCGAGAATAAGAAGCGTGGATTGAGACAAACAATTGTTTAGTCGTCTTCCTATTAACTATGAAGCCACTGCTTGGTCTGCCATGCATTTTGATAGCATATACCAAGCAGCATGGGTTCCTAAAACCATACCTACTTTAATTTTTTCTGGAGAAAAAGACGCGATAACATCTATCTCTTATTTTTTACAGAAAAAAGAATATTCAAGAAATAATATTACAATAGATATTATTGAAGAGGCTGCTCATTTTCCTTGGATAGAAAATCCTAAGAAGGTGACTGAAATTTTTTTAATGCATTTTCATAAGATACAAAGATGAAAATCAGATTAATTCATGCATTTTATCGGCATATTATACTTGACTTATCAGTGTTTTATCGGCATAATAAAAAATATCGATCAAGCTGACATTGAGCCTACATTATGCCGACAAATTTTAAACCCATCTACAATATAACCTCTGGCATTGCGAAAAGTCTTATGAGAATTGAGGCTGCCAAAGAGAAGGTCATATTTCTACCGGTTAATCCTACAGTACTCGCATCTTTACGTGAAACTGCAAAACTATACACTACGCACTATTCGACTATGATAGAAGGCAATCAGCTCAAGCCTGATGAGATCAAAGAGGTCATTCAGCTTAAAGGCCACTTCCCAGGGAGAGAGAGGGATGAGCATGAAGTCAAAGGCTATTATGCTGCTTTAGCTCAGCTTGAGCAATATGCCTCACAAGATCATCCTATTACCGAAAAAGTTATTCAAACCTTGCATGCTCTGGTGATGAGTGATGGAAGAATGCGCATTAAACCAACACCTTACCGAGATGGGCAGAACGTTATCAAAAACAGTGCTACAAGAACAATCGTATACATGCCACCGGAAGCCAAAGATGTACCCGGCCTTATGCGTAACTTAGTGTCATGGATCAAAGAAAATGAAGAGTTACCATGTCCTATTGTTGCTGGAATTGCGCATTACCAATTTGCAACTATTCACCCGTATTATGATGGTAATGGACGAACAAGCAGATTGCTCACGACACTAATTTTGCACCTTGGTGGATATGATTTAAAGGGTCTATATTCCCTTGAGGAGTATTATGCTAAAAATTTACTCGGCTATTATCGTGCCATTAGCATCGGTCCATCCCATAATTATTACTTTGGAAGAACGGAAAGCGATATAACGCCTTGGATAGAATATTTTACCGAAGGAATGGCCTTTGCTTTTGAAAAAGTTGTCGCTCAAATGATGGCAAGTAACCAAAAAGCCGAAAAAGATCATTCACAGTCGCTACGCACTTTAGATCCAAAACAACGTAAAACCTTGGAATTATTTAAAGATTATGATGTTGTTACAGCCAAACAAATAGGTGATTTATTTGGCTTCCAGCCTAGAACCAATTCTGCGCTTTGCAAAAAATGGGTTGAAGGTGGTTTTCTAGAAATAGTAGACGCATCTAACAAAGCCAGAAAATACAAGCTAGCAAAACCTTACGATACTATTGTGAGAAGGAGCTAGTATTTGTGATGGACACGCTGCACTTGCCAAAAAAAATATTATGTTTATCCAAGAACTCTCAGGTGGCTGGAAGCTATACGACAAAACTGGAAATGGATTGCTAAGAGATAAAGATAACAATAAAACAGATTTGCAGCATGGCTGGTTTGTTGGCTATATCGAAAAAGGCAATCGAAGAATTGTATTTGCAAGTCACATCAGAGACGACGAAAAACAAAATGTCTTTGCTTAATTTAGAGCCAGAAATGAAGCTTTAAATAAACTTTGGTATATTATTAATGAGATAGAGAAATGAATACTCCAGCAAAAATAAAACGCTTTATTTTTACCGGCACGCCAGGCAGTGGCAAAACCTCTGTCATCAAACAGCTAGAAAAATTAGGCCATGTTGTCATTAATGAAGCCGCAACAGACCTGATTGCCGATGCTCAGCTTAACGGTATTCAAACTCCTTGGTAGAATACTCATTTTATAGAAGCCATAATTTACTGTCAGAAAGAGCAGCAAATCAATGCCGTAAGTGCGCTGCAATTTTTCGACCGCTCGCCTTTACCTATGCTCTTGGTCAATATTTATCTCGTTGGAAAAATATTGAATTTATCCCCCCCTACTGCATTACTTGATGAAATAGATCGCTGCATCCAAAACAGTATTTATCAAAATAAAGTATTCTTTTTCGAAAATCTAGGTTTTATCGAGCATACCGATGCCAGAAAAATTAGCTATTAAGATGCGTTGGTTTTCGAACAGATCCATCTAGATGTGTATAAAGAATTTGGCTTTGACCTCCTTATGGTGCCCAAAGACCTAACATTTTCAATAGGATACTTATATTTTTGATACTTGACCATTGTTGCTGATTTTATGAGCACTCCACTCAGTTATACCACCATATATAAAAGTTTAAGTAGCTTGCAAATAAAATCCATAATAGATACGGCACCATCAATAGCGAGACAGACTTAACCTTAGGATAAGCCAACCAAATTATCATACCGACCAGAATATCCATAGCACCCAAGACTATGAGGGAAAATCCGGTTAAGTGATAGCAGAAAAACAAAGGCGTCCAGCTCCAATTTAAAATAAGCTGAATTATATATAAGGTTTTGATAACACTTAGATTTTGAAACGATGGTTTGTACCAAATTAACGAGCCACAAGCACCAATCATGCCGTATAAAATAGTCCAAACAACAGGAAAGACATAATTCGGTGGCGTCAGCGGTGCGCGATTTAAGGTGCTATACCAAGTACTAATTTCTGGTTTGGTTAAAGAACCTATAAGCCCCCCAATTGCTATAAGTGCCACAATCCAGATAATTAACGAGATGTAATTTTTATTTTCTGCATTCATGAGCAATAAACTCTCCTGCCTAATATTT
>CAYSTH010000149.1:0-4510 GCA_964433995.1 uncultured Francisellaceae bacterium
GCTGGGAAAAAGCACTTTGGCAATAGAACATCTTCATTTACATCAAGCCAATTTATTACAAACGACTAACCTTTCTAAAGCCTTGTTAACAGGGGGCGTGTTAGGGTTGGTTGTTGGATCTCTGTTAGGTTTATCATTAGCGTTGTTTTCTCCATTGGGAATGACAGTGCCTACCAGCGGAATTGTTATTTTTGCGTTTGTGGGTCTCATTTTAGGATTATGGATAAGTGGATTAGTAGGCATTGGTGTTAAAAATCCCATTGTTGAGCAAACAAGTTCTTATATAAAACAAGGTCAATATTTGTTGATGATCGATTTAAGCGATCAAGAAGAATATATTGAAGGTGAGATATTGCAACGTTTTCCTTTAGCTCAAGTGGCTTCAATAACCGTACATTAATCTCTTTTCACAAAAAAGATGAAAGAAGAAGAATCTTCTCTCTATATATTTTATAAGATAGATTAAGTAAGTTTTTTGATTACTTTCTTTTCTGCCTCACCCAATAAAGATTCTAGTTTTGTTATTAAGTTGACAACTTTTTTCTTAATGTCGGGAGTGAACTCAATAAGTGCTTTTTTAGATTTAGTTGTCATTTTCTTTAGAGCACTTTTACTTGCAGCTGTTTTTTTAGCAACTTTTCTTTTGGTCGTTGTTTTTTTTGTAGCTAATTTTTTAGATACTGATTTTTTAGGACTTGATTTTTTGGCAGTGACTTTTTTTGATGTTTTTTTACCTTCAGTCGGTTTTTTCTTGGTTTTAACAGAACTGCTCGCAGTAGATTTGTTTTTTTTCATGATATCAACTCCTACAAAAAACAAAAAGGCTTAACTGATAGTGTAGTAGGTTTACTATAATTAATGATTGTGGTTAACATTAATTTTTACTGTTCTTTTATATTTATATTAGGGAGATGAGATATGTTGCATTATGCGGCGATTTTCTTGGGTATTGCACTAGTGGCAGTTTCAATCGTTTTTATGCTAAGCGTAGCTGCAAGTGGGGTAGTCTATATTTTAAAAGTAATATTTTTTATTGCCTTGGCTGTAAGTATAATATTTTTTATTTTAGACCTTGTCAAACGTATGGCTAAATCTAAAAAAACTTAGTTCTTTAAGAGTTTAAAATAAAATGATAATTAAATTGAAATACATGCATTTAAATTTAGTGACAATTATATCAGCATTTTTTTTCGTGGCTGCATTACTACTTGCTGTTTTAGGTTTAACAGGGGTCGTTGTTGTTGTTCCATTTTTTTCTAAAGTATTCATCACTTTAGCTTTGATTTTCTTTATTATTTGCATCATAGCGTTTTTTTTAAGAAATAAACTAAAGGTTAAAAATTAAAAGATAATAAAAGGGGAAATGAGGTGACATCTCATAAAGCAGAAAACGTCGCTGCGTTTGGTTCTGATACGCCAATGAAACGAGCTGGTGAGCCAAAAGAAGTTGCCCCCTGCTATGTTTTTTTAGCTTCCGATGATGCTAGCTACATTTCTGGTCAAATTTTACATCCCAATGGAGGAGAAATTATCAATGGTTAAAATATTCATTCTTTAGGTTTTGGAACTTTAGCCCCTTTTTTTCGTGCTTTAGATAAGCCGATGGCGATGGCTTGTTTGGGATCGGTCACTTTTTTTCGCTTAGATCCGCTAACAGCTTTTCCTCTTTTAAAATCATGCATTTCTTTTTCTACAGATTTTTGAGCAGCTTTACTGTATTTGGCGGGAGCTTTTTTTGTGGTTGTACTCATTTTGCAATACCTCCATTTTTTATCTAAAAAAAATTATATAAATAATGGACTTTACATAGTCAGGAGTATAATTGATTTTTTAGCTAAAACGCTGAATTTTAAAAAATATAAGCTATTTTCTATAAATTAAAACAGACTGAGTATATCTCCTTGCAAAAATGATTTTTTTCATCAAAAATATATCATTTAAATATCAAAATTAAGAGAAAGCATGAAAAAAGTAATACCTATCGGGGTAATTAAAAATTGGATTAGTGAAGAAAAAGAATTAGGTTCTTCTTATGCTGATAGTGTTGTGCTCGCAACAGCCTCTGCAGAAGGTAAAGTACATAGTAGAGTGGTTGCAATAAGAGAAGTAACAGAATCTGGAGTGTTGTTTTTTACCCAAAAAAGAAGTAGAAAAGCACAAGATTTAAGCGAAAATTCTTCGGCTTCGATGACCTTATGGTTGCCTCTTAAACAACGAGAAGTTGTGCTAGATGGCTTTGTTGAAGCATTAAGCCAATCAGAAAATCAAACATACTGGGAAGAATTACCTCGAGAACGTCAATTGCGTTTTTTAACCTATAAATCAGGCAGTCCCATTGAATCTTTAAATACTTTACAAGTTGATTATGATAATTTAGAAAAAAAATTTCAGCATGACACTATTCCAATGGATGAATGCTATTGTGGCTATCGTTTGGTGCCAAATAGAATTTATTTTTATACCTTGGGAAAAGAGACATTTTCTGAAGTGATTCAATATTCTTGTGCCGATGACAATTGGCAAAAAGAATTGGTATCACCATAATAAATAATCCTACTACACTAGGATTAAATGGGGTTATTGCCAATTTTTTCCAATTACTCCTATTATAGTAGGAGTAATTCTAATAAAAAATTAGAGAATGAGGGCTAATAGATGTTAGCAAGTTATAAAAATAATCAAAATTTATTTGATTTGTGCATGATTCTTTTAGATAAAGTTTTCCCTGGTTGCAAAGCCTTTGCAAAACAAGGCGAAAAGTTGGGAGCTTTATGGTCAGAGACTTCAATGCCTTTTATTGTTGAAGACGAAGGTAAAATCATTGCCCATCTTGGTGTGATTCCTTTAAATTTTATTTTAAATGGAAAAAATCTTAGAATTGCGGCTCTTCACGGTATTTGTGTTGAGCCAGAGCATCGTGGTAAAGGGCTATTTAAAAATTTAATGGCAGAAGCACTGGATTATTGTCAACAACATTTTGATTCGGTCATTCTTTTTACAGATAAACCAAAATTGTATTTTTCTTTTGGATTTAAAGTAATAGAACAATCAGATTTTGTAGTTAATCATAAAAAAACAGATAGTGAAAATAGCGATCTTAAAAAATTAGATTTTAATAATCCAGATGATTTCAAGATTCTTATTGAAATGCTTAATAAGCATATCAGATTATCCAATTCAGTTGAGGTAGAACAGAAGTCATTATTTATTTTAAATATGATGGATAAGCCTATATTCTATTCTAAAAAATTAGAAACAATTATTTCATATACAGTATCAAATAACATTTTGTTCATAGAATATCTACTTACCAAAGAAAAGCATAGCCTTAAAAAAATTGCTGCATCTATTCCAGAAAAATTCGACAAAATTATTTTACAATTTTGCCCTGATCAATTTCCCGAATGTGAATTTTTGACTATCCCTACGCCAGCAGAAGATAAGATAATGGTTTTAGATAGTTTTAACTTTGAGGGTAAACTATTTCGTTATCCTGAGCCTTATCGATGTTAAGCTTCTTAAGCTAGTGCCATTCGATGTTAGCTTTTGCTGACATGATAGTTTTGGAATAATACTTATGTGTAAAAGGATCTTAAAAATAGGAATATTATTGTGCATATCATAAATAATACAAATACCCCCATTGTCATCATTTTAAATGGACCATCAAGTGTAGGAAAATCATTAATAAGTTATTTTTTCCAAGAAATAGTGGATATGCCTTTCTTGCATATTGGCATTGATACTATGATTAACATGATGCCTAATAAAATGAACAATTGGGAAGGCGAAAAAACTGAACAAGGATTTTGGTGGCAGCAAGAAGTAGATCATGAAGGTAAAACCGTTTTTAGCATACAAATGGGAGAGTATGCGAAAAAAATAAATGACACATATAAGGACATCGTGAATACTTTAGTTTTGAGCGGCCATAATGTTATTGTTGATGAAATTGCTTTTGGACCAGATGGATTAAATGTTTGGAAAAAAACGCTATCAAATTGTCATTTGTTTTTTGTGGGTGTGACGGCGAATCTAGAGATATTAGAAGAACGAGAACAAATACGAGGTGATAGAATAAAGGGATCAGCAAGGCATCAATTTCATCACATTCACAAAAATGTCACTTATGATTTGTTAATAGATACTTCTGATAAAATTCCAGAGCAATGTGTTTCTGAAATAGTTGAATATCTTAATTGTGCATTACGCTCAAAACAGTGAATCAATCTGGAGCTAAAATGTGCTGTTTGCGGCGATTAGACCTCTTAATCACCGCAAAAAATGCGGTGATTAACCTTGTTATTGCGGTGAATAAAGTCTATAATTACCGCAAATAATGCGGTGATTAATATGTGGATATACAAGTATTCAAAGTGGCCTCGTTTCATCTGGGATGCCCAAAAACTATCTTCCAAGCTAGCAGATTTGAGGTGCCGGCAAGGCCGTTTGCTTGGCAAAATGGAAGGCTTAGGTTTTCAACTTAGGCAAGAAGCAAGCCTGAATATCC
>CAYSTH010000150.1:0-4490 GCA_964433995.1 uncultured Francisellaceae bacterium
AGGTGCCAAGGTGCTTCTGGTTGAGTGGTTGTCGTACCCGTACCAGGAATCACGCTACTTTGGCCCGTGGTTGATTTAATAATTGCATCAACGCCTTTTATACGATAATCATCTATGTTTAATTTTTGCGTCATCAAAACAGGATCGGGTGCTTTTGCCACGTTGTTTAATAAATTATCCGCATATTGTTGTAAAGGCACACAAACCTTATCAAGATAGTCTTGGTTAGGCGTGCTATCACTGCTGCAACTAACAAGGCTCGAGCCACTCACTGCACCACCACTGTCTGCTGCTAATGCCGGTAAAGACACCATCATCCCAACACTTGCCAGCAAAACCGGTGCAAAGGATTTAATAAGTTTACTCATGGTTTTTCTCCAAGGCATTCAACAACAACTTAATTCGCTCTGGGGCAAAGACTCTTGAAAGGAGTTGCAATCGTTCGAAAGAAAGATTGCGTTTTAGAAACATGTCGGCATAGGGATCTTTTTGTGATTTGTCTTTAGTGACTTCTTCTGCGTAAACCAACAACTTAGATGCTGTGCCTGGTTTTTTGATATCGAGGAATTGCATGAGCCTGAGTGCGCGACCGGCGTGAATACTGGCCAGTAACTTGACCACTTTGGCTTCATCGTGAAATTCAATATCTGAAGCAGAAAGACCTTCTAGAGCCTCTCCTAAATGAACAAGTGCCTGATCGATGTGCATGTTGTTATCAATAGCCCAAGACTCTACTGCTTCTATTGATGCCACTATACGATATAGCACTCGCTTATCGTAATCATGCCAAAAAGCATGTACTCCTAGTCTTGACAAATCCGGCATTGTTCTTGTTCTCCGACCTATTACCAATCACTATTGCTACAAAAAATCACATAAACTTCACAGCACATAATCTAACTTACCATAATTTTTTACAGCCATCTAGACCTTACTCAAATCTCTTATTTCACTATCCTGATTGACCAACGGTACTTCAATAAGTTCACCTTTATTTCTATTTTTTGTTATAAAGGCAGAAAAAAATGGCAGGATGTACTTATGGCCGATATAGTTTAAGGAGGGCTAGCATGCTAAACTAGTTTTAATACTGGATAAAATCATAGAGGCTATATACTATGGGCTTGTTTTCGGGTTTCAAGAAGGTTGGTGGAAGAATAGTCGATGTTCGAGTTGACAGATGGATGAGCTTAGGGGTACTCAAAGACTCTTTCGAAAAAACCTCTTCTTTGTTGTCTGATTTGGTTGTACCCGCTAAAGCACAAAGAAAAGAAACCTTTCAAGAGGCCTTAAAAAGATTAGGCATTTCTGAAGCTGATTTAGAGCAAAGAAAAAAAGAATTTTTTCGTTTGGTTGTTATCTACACCATTATTGGGCTGTCTGTTGTTTTTTATGGTATTTACATGGCCATTAATCAATATTTTGCCGCTGGATTAATATCGATTTGTTTATCACTATTTGCTTTTGGGCAAGCTTTTAGATTTCACTTTTGGTTATTCCAAGTACAACACAGAAAATTAGGTTGCACTGTGCAAGAATGGCTGAACTCAAAAGTAACAGGTGAAGAATTTGTCTCAGGACAAACAAACTCACAAACAAATAATAACCTTAATCAAAAAACTATCCAGCACGAAAAAACCAAAAAACTTGAAGAAAAAAAGTAAAGTTGAAAAGTTGAGATGAGATGACAATAAATGAAATGCTCTAAGTGGATAATTAGCTTTGCAATTTTATTGCTATGCCTTCCTGGCACCGGCTTTGCTGAAACTTTATTTAATCCCCCTGCAACCGATAAGTCTTTAGAATACCTTGGTGTTGTTTTTGGTCAAGTTGGTGATTTACCTGTAGCGGGAGGAGACGCAACTGTTTCAGTGCTGATGCGACTTGTCAATCAAATTGTATTATCTCTTGGTTTTCTCATTGTGGGTTGGACTATTTTTGTTTCTTCTTTGCACTCTGCCCATGAAGGTGAAGTGATGGGCAAAAAATGGTCTTCCATTTGGGTGCCTACTCGTGCAGTTGCCGGTATGTATTTACTTTTACCTACTGCTAGTGGTTATTCTTATATTCAAGTTGCCGTCATGTGGATCATATTACAAAGCATTGGTGCCGCAGATGCTTTGTGGAACCAAGTTCTGACTTCTTGGGAACAAGGAGGTGCCATCAATAAACCTGCCCCCACCGTAAAATTGACCAAAGGCAGTGAAGCTGTCTTTAGCATGTTTAAATCAAAATTATGTGAGAAAATACTAAATAAACAATCTAGCGCCTACGGATTAAAAGAGCAGATTAGTTTTTTCCAAAAAGATGATAAAGGCATATGGGGTTACCCTACTTATGGCACAGATGTGTGTGGTTCTATCGATCTCAATACGATTGTTAGCAGTGTTCAAGGACAATCCGGCACCGAACTGACCAGCGTACAAAAAGCACAAGCCATGCAAAGCTTTTTTTATGCTTTAAACATGGTACAGTTGAATTTAGATACACCCGCAACCGAAGCTGTTAATACTGATCCAAGTAGTTGGCAAAATTATTTATCTCTTATCCAAGGTGTACTCGAGCTAAAAAGCAGCATTTCTAGTGCAGTTGAATCCGCTTTAACAGGCATTGCACCAACCACAGAATCGACCATTGATACAACCGTGGCAAGAGAGTCTGGATGGATACATGCAGGCGGATTTTATTTTCAAATTGTTCAAGGCGACAATAAATCAGGCGTTTCTAAAATTACTTTTCCTGGCCCAACGTCTAGTATGGATAATTTGTGCACTGAACAAAGTGATTATTGTCCTGATTTACAAAATAAAATTACGACTTTGTATTCCGAATACCTTTCTTTTATCGATCAGAACGTTGACTCTAGCACAGCCGAATCCTTAACCATTACAGGTTTTGCTAGTGGATTAAGTGGCTTGTCTCCTGATGCACAAAATACGATGGCCTCTATCACCGACTCCATGAAAAATACAGTGAATGACTTTGTGAAAGGTTTAAGTGGTAATGGCACAACCGATCCATTAGTCGCACTCACTAGTGTTGGTCAAACCATTATGACTGGCTCAGAATCGGCCATTTGGGCTTGTATTGCAGTGTTAATTGCTTTAGCCGTTATATCCAGCATCATGAAATCTTTCCAGCCTGGTGGTTATGTTGTCGACACCATTATTATTATGGCCATTACCGTCGTGTTATTTTTGGTTTTTTTACTCTGGGCTGCGGGTATGACCTTGGGATTGTATCTCCCTCTTATTCCCTATTTATTATTTTTATTTGGCGGATTAACCTGGATTTTATTGGTTATTGAGGCGATTGTTGCCTCTCCTTTAATTGCATTAAGTTTAATCGTTCCTTCTGAAGACGAAATTGGTAAAGCAACCGCAGCTATTGTGATTATTGTTGGATTATTCTTTAGGCCCCCTTTAATGATTTTAGGTTTTGTTTTTGCGGCCAAAATCCTCATGGTTGCTGTGGGCATGTTAAATTACGGTTTTCAAAATGTGTTAAGCACCACCATTTTGGGTATTGGTTTATTTGGCGCCATCGCTGTCGTGATTATGTATGCCGGTATATTGATTGCCATTGTGCACGAAGCTTTTTCGCTCATTTATGTTTTGCCTGATAAAGCATTACGGTGGATGGGAGCACAAGGTGAAGGCGCAGATATTGCTGGTAACTTGAAAAAAATTGAAGGTAACGTGGATACCGCTGCAAAAATTAGTAGCGGCTTAGCTAAAGGCGCTAGCTCTGCTGCCATGAAAGCAGCAAAATAAAGAAGGTAATGCTCTATGAAAACAGTTAATTTTTGGATAGTGTGTTTACTCTCACTGTTCACTGTCACCTACCACGGTACGGCTTTAGCTGCCTTTGATGATGTTTTTTACCGAAATCCTGGCGATATGTCTATCCAATATTTGGGTAGTATTTTTGGTATTGTGGGCAATGCCTTAATCGGAGATGGTAATAATGTTCTAAAAGAAATTTTTAGAGTGTTTAATATCGTTGTGCTTTCTCTTGGCACCATTGTTGTTGTGTACACCGTTGTGGCTTCTACCTTGAATACGGCTCAAGAAGGTGAAGTCATGGGTAAAAAATGGTCTTCCATGTGGTTACCATTACGTTCCGCTGGTGGTCTTGCTATTTTGCTTCCTACCAGCTCTGGCTATTCCCTTATTCAAATTATGATGATGACCATTATCTTAAAAGGCGTTGATGCAGGCAATGCCGTTTATAACACCGTTTTAGACAGAGCTGGAGAAGGACAAGGGCTTACTGCAACACAAACTGTCAGCAATTCTCTGTTAAAAACACAAACTATCACAGCCTTTAAGATTGCAACTTGTGTTGCATACATAAATAAAAACAATAGTGTTCTCGGAGGCGATTTAGTTTCGGTTTATCGTTCAGGGAGCAAATTGCTGATAGGCAGCGAAACTAACCCTGCACATAAAGATATTTGTGGTACGGTGAATATGTCTCCTAACCCTAAT
>CAYSTH010000151.1:0-4480 GCA_964433995.1 uncultured Francisellaceae bacterium
CCAAGGGAATGGATTTCTCCTCGAAGTAAAATTCATATTAATCAAGCGGTATTTTGCGATTTTTTAATAGTTGAACTTGAGCAGATATTAAACCAAAAAGACACCTTAACTTTTGACTCTCTAAGTTTATTTTTAGAAAAGCTTTCTATTGTGCATCAACTTAGTTTTAATGTTGAAAAATATCCCGATCTTTTTAAATTTATACCACATATGCTAACAGAAATCAGCAAACGTTTTAAAGTCGAAGAAAATAAATTAAATGAAATCATTTATCAAAAGCTATTAGACTGTAAAGAAAACTGTAAAAATAATACCTCACATCATGGAGGGTATTCTATAGACAGAATAGAGGCTTGGGTAAAACCTGGGTTAACACATCTGTCTCCTAAATTGGTATCTGAGTTTTCTGCTTTAATTCACCAGCTTTTTTTAGAAGAGAATGTGGTGAAACAGCAAAAAGGGTTAGTGGTTTAAATCCCCCCGTCCGGCTTCGCGGAAGCTACGCCGAGACGGCCCCCTTTGGCATCAAAGGGGGCAAAAACGCAGAACCCACAAACAACTTTATATTTAGTGGATAAAAAATACAATTCAAATTTACTGGATTTTACAATAAAAAAAGAAGGCTTTGCCCCCTTTGATGCCAAAGGGGGCCGCATGCACGAAGTGCAGACGGGGGGATTTATCTTTTATCTTTATGCAAGTGTGATTTTTGGATGTTATTTTCCGTCTCTTTAAGATCAAGTAGTCCTATTCTTTTAGCATCATTCATAAGATTGGGTTGTATCACAGAAGTGCGAATTTGGGTTTCCATATCAATCAGCATTTTATCTAATCTTGAGCCTAGATAATTATTTTCTTTTTTTAATTCTTGTTGTACGTTGCCAATGGCACCTAACATAATTTTAGCAGAGGCTTGCTCAGCTCTCTTTTTAAACTCTAAATCTGATGCCAGATCATAGTTGTTTTTGGGTTTTAGCGCGTCGGCATAGGCAGTGGCTGCTTTTGTTGCTGCATCTTGCAAAACATGTAATTGCTGTTTTCGTACTTCAGAAATTTTATCTACTTGATTGCTTTGCAACACATTAAAGGCCGGGAGTTTAGATCGGTTTGTCTCTACATAAGCAGTTTGCAGTGTCGATAAATTTTTCCATTGTTCGAGCAAGGATGCGAATCCTTTTTGTTTGACGGCTTCTTTTTTTAATTCCAAAGGTTTAGCTTTGATATTAACATAAATATCTTCTAATATTTTTTTGACAGCTGGGTTGTTATCTGGTGTATTTGCCTTATCAAAAGATAAGCCAGTATTTTGTACAAATTGTTTTTGGGTCATTTTCTTTTTAATAGCAGGATTATGTAAGTCGGTTGCCAGCATAATAGTGGCAAAAGCTGTTCTATAAGCGTCATCTTGACTGGGAAATTGATTTTTATTTTGCTCATGATAAGTTTTAGCAAACATTTCCATAATGCGATCAATTTTTTGAGCTTCGCCTGGTAATTTGAATTTATCTAAGAAAGTGCGCAGTGCATCAGGAAGTGACATGCCACTTTTAACGCTTAATTTGGCATATTCACTTAAAACTGCCTGAGCATAAGGATGAGGTTCAGGTTTTTTACTATCAGGGTTTATCTCACTTAAAAATTCGCCTATTTTGCCTAAATCAGCTACTTGGCCATTAAAAATATGCTGAGCCACTTGCTGAGGAGAAAAAGGCTTAGCTGGATTTTTAGTGGTATCGAGTAATAAAAAAGCATAAGTATTTTCTTTGAGAAATTTGGGGTGTGGTACAGATGAAGGTTGTATTTTAGGTGTCCAATTTTCTAGATCAGCTAACATTTTATCTAAATCTGAGTGACCCGTTGTTTTTTTAGTATCAAAATCCATATCAAGACTTCGAGAGATGATCTTTTCATAGAACGCAGGTAGTGTTTTAGGGTTGCCAATGGTGTCTAAAACAACTTTTCTAACAGCATTCATTTCTTCACTGTAATGACTTGCTGTGATAAGTGCTTGTCTATATCGCTGAATGGTTTTTTCAATATGTGCATGGAGTTCATTGATTGATTGGCCATCAGAGTTTTTTAGTTCTAGTATGGCATTGCGAATGATATTGTTTAAATATCGTTGTGCACGCTGTTCGATGGTTAATGTTGCTTGTGGACGATTTGCATCTGTCATAATAACCTCTGATCCGACTCTCTAGGAAATACGAATTTTCCGAGACTATTACAATGACTTGAATTTGATAGCAAAGTTCAATTATTTATTTTTTTAGCGCAAGTACACATGAATGCCAGGTTTTATTTCCATGGCAGTAATGGCGCATCTAATCTATCACCGAGATACCCTTTTATTTCTCCAAAACGTTTTTGTTCTTGCCAATCATGAGTTGCTTGCGTAATTTCATCTTTAGTTCGGGCAATGAAATTCCACCACATGAGTACTTCTTCTTCGAAGGGTGCGCCGCCGATCAGGATAAAATGCATATTTTTTTGTGCACTCAGTGATAATTGCGCTCTTCCACATCCTAGATATAATAAATCACCAACAGATACAGTGACATTTTCAAGCGTAATGGAACCACTGATAACTAAAATGCCATACTCGAAATCAACATTGATAGGAAGGGTGGTGTGGGTATCTTGTGAAACATGAACATCTAATCCAATCAATGGCGAAAAAACTTGTGTGGGTGCCACTTGATTAAACATTTCACCTGCAAGAATAGTGATGGTTAAACCATCTTGTTGATGAACAGGTAAAAGTGGGTAATGTGAAAAGATAGCATCACATTTTCTGTATTGATTAGGTAGTGCTATCCATAATTGTACACCATGCAAAACTTCTGCATTATCATGAATAGATTGTTCTGCATGCGCTATGCCGTTACCCGCGGTCATGAGATTTAACTGTCCTGGCGAAATCAATTGTTTATTTCCAAGGCTATCTTGATGCAATATATGACCAGAAATCAGCCATGTCACTGTTTGTAAACCAATGTGTGGGTGAGGAGCAACATTCATCCCTTGGTTATTTAAAGCCAATGGACCAAAATGATCTAAAAAGCACCATGCGCCAATCATGCGCCTTGCACGATGGGGCAAAGCGCGTCTAATGGTAAGATTAGCTAACGTTGTTTCTCGACAAGAGAGCAATTGATGAACTGGTGTTGCAGAAGCCGGGGGACAATTTTTAGAGTCTGATAATTCTTTTTGTGGTGATAAATTGCTCATTCTTTATTATCCTATCACTGATTATTTTTACAAGTTTTATATTTACTATACTTATTTACTCACCATAATATTAGAGATCTAAGATGAATATGACAACAGAAAATAAGATGAATAACATTCTTGTTCATGAATCAGGAAAAGGAAAATTTGCTCAAGAAGTGGTTATCAGAAACCATACACTAGAAGCAGATGAACCCGTTTCTAATGGTGGAAATGATCTGGGCCCTTCACCGTATGATTTTTTACTGACAGCCTTAGGTTGTTGCACATCTATGACAGTGCGTATGTATGCCGACTTAAAAAAGATACCTCTTAAAAATATTATTGTCAGATTAACGCATGAAAAAATTTATGCAAAAGATTGTGCCGGCTTTGAAGAAACGCAATCCAAAATCGACAGCATTCAGCGTAACATTACACTTGAAGGCGAATTAACCGAAGAGCAACGCGCAAAATTACTTGAAATTGCAAACAAATGTCCAGTACACCGTACTTTAACTTCAAAAATTTTGATTAACACGGTTTTGGGTGATTAACCATAAATAAAGACGTTCACATGCCCCGTTCGTGTCTTGGTTAAAGCCAGATACACACTGCCCTCTATTAAAGCACAGCTGGCATGACAAACTTGGAGTGAATACTTTTGTATAAGGAAAATCAATTTAAAATGCATCATCTCAACAAAGCACGAAAAAAATACCTCATTCAACTTTATATCGCATTAGGTTGCAGCATCGCAGCATCTCTAAGTTACTTTTTTTACAAAGATGTAACTATATTTTTTTTAATTTTTAATATTTTAAACATATTAGAATTACTGCGAGACAAAATTTTTGAACCTGCTTAGGCTTGTTAAGTTAAATACACATCAAAACGAGCACTCTGAAAGTTCTTGCTGAAATTAGGCGCTGGGCTAGCCACTAAATTAGGCGCATGAGCCGGTCGTTTTACCACGACACGCTTTTTAGCAACCGCATAGGCCAATTGAAATAATTCAGTTTCTGGAGTGGTGACATAATGTTCAAATTGATCTATGGGTATGTCATGAATGGCTTTTAGCCACTGCATTTCTTTTTTGACTAAGCTCGATTTTTTTCTCATCGGGAACATCGGATCTAAATAAACGACATCGGGTCGATTTTCTTTTGGCAAAGGCATGAGCCTTTCAAGAACATTTTTGGCATCTTCAGGAAAAAATTGAAATTTCTCTAAATTGGTAAAGAGAGAATTAAAATAGGGATCAATCAGA
>CAYSTH010000152.1:0-4348 GCA_964433995.1 uncultured Francisellaceae bacterium
ACCAGTTATTAAATAGGCTAACAAAACCAATAAAAATAATACCCAATTCATAAACTAACTTGGCCTCGTGTATTTTATTTCTCTACGTATTGTGCTTTATGCGCGGTATCCAGTGAGCTGTTCTCTTTGTCTTTATATTAATATTTATATTTTTAAATAGATAATCAAATTATGATTTAATTTAAGTTTATTTAAACTTAGTTTCTTACTAAAAAAGTTTGTTTATAAAATTATTTTGGGGTTAACAACAATTCTAAAATTTATGATAGGATCGGCACGCCAAATGGACAATTTGCCGCTATTGGAGAGACTTAAAGCATGAGTGGAAGTGGCCAAGATCAACGTCAAGAAATTAATGTAGAAAGAAGACGTTTTTTAACAACCTTAACATCCGTTGTAGGGGGTGTTGGTGCAGCTTGCGCCGCAGTACCTTTTATTGGTTCTTGGTTGCCGAGTGCAAAAGCACAGGCGATGGGAGCCCCCATTGAAGTAGATATTAGTAAGTTAGAAAGTGGCCAGCAACTCACAGTTGAATGGCGAGGCCAACCTATCTGGATTATTAATCGTACAGAAGAATCGGTCAAAAAACTTCCTTCGTTAGATTCTCTATTAAGAGATCCCAATTCTGATGATACTGAACAGCAACCGAGTTATGCTAAAAATATTCATCGATCAATTAAAGACAAATATTTGGTTTTAGTTGGTTTGTGCACGCATTTAGGGTGTGTACCAACTTATCGTCCCGATATAGGTGGTGTTGAACCCAATTGGCCAGGTGGTTTTTTCTGTCCATGTCATGGTTCTAAATTTGATTTAGCAGGAAGAGTTTTCAAGGGCGTACCCGCGCCAGTTAATTTATTGGTTCCGCCTTATAAATTTATCAGTGACACGATTTTATTAATCGGACAGGACGAGAAGGCAGCATAACGACATGAAAAAAGAATCGACGCTGAGCGAATGGATCAATAATCGCTTCCCCCTCACTAAAATGTTTAAAGAACATGCTTCTGAATATTATGCTCCTAAAAATTTTAATATTTGGTACTATTTTGGTTCGTTAGCGCTGTTTGTTTTAATTAACCAAATTGTCACGGGCATTTGGTTAGCCATGAGCTATAAGCCTTCTGCTCAAGAAGCGTTTCATTCTGTTGAATATATTATGCGCGATGTGAATTTTGGGTGGTTACTCAGATATTTGCATTCTACTGGCGCATCAGCCTTTTTTATTGTGGTTTATTTACATATGTTTAGAGCCTTATTATATGGTTCTTACAAAAAACCGCGCGAATTACTTTGGGTTGTAGGGATGTTTATTTATCTCTGTTTAATGGCAGAGGCATTCTTTGGTTATTTATTACCTTGGGGACAAATGTCTTTTTGGGGAGCCAAGGTTATTACCTCATTATTTGAAGCAATTCCTTTTGTAGGTTCAACCTTGGTAGAGTGGTTAAGAGGTGATTTTACCGTATCCGATGTGACCTTAAATCGTTTTTATGCCATGCATATTGTATTAATGCCTTTATTGTTATTAGGGTTAGTGGTTGTGCATATTTTGGCTTTACATGAAGTAGGTTCAAATAATCCCGATGGCGTCGATATTAAAAAAGTAAAAGGATCTAATGGTAAGCCACTCGATGGCATTGCTTTTCACCCTTACTACACCGTCAAAGATTTAGTTGGATTAGTCGTATTTCTCATTGTATTTTTGGGTATTGTCTTTTTCTGGCCAGATTTTGGTGGTTATTTCTTAGAGGCACCTAATTTTACACCTGCCAATCCTTTGGTTACGCCTGAGCATATTGCGCCTGTTTGGTACATGACGCCTTTTTATGCCATTTTGCGTGCTGTGCCTAGCAAATTGGGCGGGGTAATGTGTATGGCTGGTGCAATCGCTATTTTGTTTGTGCTGCCTTGGTTAGATAAAAACCCTGTGCGTTCTATTCGATATCGTGGATGGCAATATAAGCTAGCTCTAGTTATCTTTACGATTAGCTTTATTACTTTAGGTTATTTGGGATTAATGCCACCTTCACCAGTTCGGATGATAGCGGCGCAGATCTGCTCTGTTTTATATTTCAGCTTCTTTATATTTATGCCTATTTACACCAGTTTAGAGGTGAAAAAACAGGTGCCAGACAGAGTAACAGGTTAATGTTGGTGTTAAAAATGATGAAACGGATTTTTGGATTATTCATAGTTTGTTTTGTTTTCGCTGGTCAGTTGGTTTATGCCAATACACACATCGAATTGCAAAAATCGCCTAATCAAGTTTGTGACCAAGCATCTTTACAGCGTGGCGCAAAATTGTATGTCAATTACTGTCAGTCTTGTCATACCATGCGCTATGTGCGTTTCAAAACCATGGCTAAAGATATTGGCATGGTAAATGAAAAAGGCGAAGTGCTTGAAGATATAGTCAAAACGAATCTGAATTTTATCTCAGAAAGTGTTCATGATTCGATGATTAATGGTATGTCTCCTCATGATGGTCAAAAATGGTTTGGGGTGCCGCCTCCCGATTTAACGTTAGAAACACGGGTACGTGGTACCGATTGGGTATATACCTACCTTAAGTCTTTTTACGTTGATCCTTCCAGACCTTGGGGGGTAAACAACACGGTATTTCCTAGCGTTGCTATGCCGCATGTGTTGCTAGAGTTACAGGGTGAGCAGGTGCTCGATCCTAAAACACATCAACTAACTTTAGCTAAGCCAGGTACATTATCTGTTAAAGAATATGACCAAACAGTGACCGATTTAGTTAATTTTCTTGACTATTCAGCGGAACCGATTAAACTTAAGCGTCAAAAAATTGGTATCGGTGTAATGATATTTTTAGTTATTTTTCTTGTGTTCGCTTACTTATTGAAACGCGAATATTGGAAAGATGTTCATTAGCAGTACATTATAAGAGAGGTTCATCATGGCAGTCGTTGGTAATAAGCGCTCAGTAATGACGCTATTTTCTGGTTCTAACGATCCGTATAGTCATCGGGCTAGAATCGTTCTTGCTGAAAAAGGCGTGACTTTCGATTTACTCGAAGTGGATACAGCTCTTCAGCCTCAAAGTTTAGTAGAAGTGAATCCTTATAATACTGTACCTACTTTATTAGATAGAGACTTAGTTCTCTATGATTCTTCTATTATTATGGAATATTTAGATGAGCGTTTCCCTCATCCGCCCCTCATGCCTGTTTATCCGGTAGCAAGAGCAAGAAGCCGTTTAATGCTGTATCGTGTCGATAGGGACTGGTATTCATTGATGCAAAAAATATTGCAACCTACATTATCAGAAGCAGAGAAAGATCCCTTTAGAAAAGAACTGAAAGAAAGTTTAACCAGTGTGGCTCCTTTATTTTCTGATTTGCCCTTTTTCTTGAGTGAAGAATTTTCTTTAGTGGATTGTGCAATGGCTCCTTTATTGTGGCGTTTACCTTCTTTAGGTATAAAGTTAGGAGTCGAGGCAAAAGCAATTAGTGTCTATGCACATAAAATATTCACACGTGAATCGTTCCAGGTAAGCTTGACGGATGCTGAGCGAGCTTTATCTGAGATTCGATAATTCGTTAAAATATTGGTATGAATAAATAATAATATAAGAGAGTGGTTATGACCCCAAGTAGGCCATATTTATTAAGAGGTTTTTATGAGTGGATAGTAGATAACCACTATACCCCTTATATTGTTATTAATACTGATATTCCAGATGTGCATGTACCTGAAGAATATATCGAAGATGGTCGAATTGTTCTAAATATCGCACCTAATGCCATTAGAGGGTTATTGCTCGCTAATGATCATGTCGAATTTAATGCTCGCTTTTCAGGTGTTCCATATGATATATGGACACCTATTAAAGCGGTGACAGCCATTTATGCTAAAGAAAATGGCCGTGGCATGGTGTTTAAAGAAGAAGAGGAAGAAGAATCTCCTCCTCCTACGTCTAATACGAATGCGACAACAGAATCGGGTAAATCGGGTTCTGGTAGTGGTGGTAAAAAAGGCGGTGGTGGTCGTTCTCACCTAACTCTGGTTAAATAATTCTGCTTTTTTAGTTATTGGGACATTCATTCAAGTTTATAATGTAGTGTATGCTCTAAAAATTCTTCCTAAAAAACAAAACTTATTTTTTTAATCCTAGTCAAATGTTTATATACCTGTAGTTTTATTGCTTTGCAGTAAGGGGAGGTACACTATGCATCGGTTATGCTTGCTAGTGCCTGACATAGCGACCACCAAGAGAATTGCTGAGCACATCAAGACAAATGGTATTTCTGATGGCCATATTCATGTGCTGGGAAAAAGCACTTTGGCAATAGAACATCTTCATTTACATCAAGCCAATTTA
>CAYSTH010000153.1:0-4340 GCA_964433995.1 uncultured Francisellaceae bacterium
GTAAGCAGGGGCATGGTTTGGGTTGAGCTCCAAAATTCTTTCATAAAGCACTTTAGCATTATAATAACTTGCTTCAGCAGAATGGATAATGGCTAAATGAAAAAGTAAATCGATGTTGTTAGGGTCACGAGATATCGCTTGGGATAAATAACCTCTTGCTTCATCATAACGTTTTAGTTCGGTTAATAATATGCCAGCATTGTGCAAAGCACCCAAATGATCTGCACGTTTTTTTAAGACAATAAGATAGTGAGTAAGTGCATCTTGAAATCTATCTTGCTTCGCATAACAAGAAGCTAAATTATAATGAGCGTTAATTTTTTGAGGGTCGCTTTGTACGGCTCTTTCAAGTTCTTCGGTCGCCTCTTTAATTCTTCCCATTTTAAACAATAGAGCACCTAAATTATTATGTGCATCGGGGTAGGGTGTTTTAAGCCTTAAAGCTTCTCGATAATGTTGTAATGCCAAATCAATTTGCCCAAATTTTTTGTAGGCATTGCCTATATTATTATGAAATCCAGGTACATTTGGCGCAATTTTGATGGCTTTGAGCATCCATTTTATGGCCTTATCATATTCTTTTCGTTGAGCATAACATAAACCTAAACCATGCAGCGCGTCGATGTTTTTAGGGTCAATTTTGAGTATTTTACGAAATAGATTACTGGCTTTTATAGGTTTGCCATTTTGTTGAGCCTCAAAAGCTTTTGATAACAGTTCGGAAACAGATACTTTTTCTATCATAAATACATTATTCCAGATGAGCGGTATGAATTGAAAATTGGTAACCAAGTCCATTTGAAGATTGCGCAATAAGCTTACCTTGAGGTTGTATTGCTAAAGCAATAATAGGAGCAGGACTAGTTATCCAATCTGATTTTTTGCTAAGACGAAACTCTTTAATAAATTTACCTGTTTTGACTTCAAATAACCGAATATATCTTGGAGGGCATCCTGTTGCAACATATTGGTTATTGTCAAAAAATAAGGCGGATAATAAGCTATTCGATCCTAAGCTAAAATCATTGCCAAATTGATTGATTAATTCACTAATGATTTCACCTGTTTGAACAGACAATATTTTGCCTTTACCTAAAGTTTGGCTGACCAGTATAAATTGGTCATCGGGAGAGAAGGTGGCATATTGCACTGGGCTTTCCATCACCCAATCTTTAGCCAAAGTGCCTTTATTTAAATCCCATAATTTTAAATGTTTATCTTCTGAGCCAATTAACGCGAATTGGCTATTGTGTGACAGAGATACACTGCTGACAGATTCCGAGCTTTCAAAAGTTCTCATGATATTACCTGAAATGAGATCAAGTAAAATAGCTTGAGACGAGCTAAAGCCAATAAGCGCATATTTACCATATTCAGATAAGCCCATCGATAAAATTTGTTTGTCAGCATAAGGCAGTGCCCAATACCGAAGAGACTTACCTGTGTTTAAATCCCATATGCCTATTTCACCTGGCAATGCCGTCGCAGCGATAGGAGCAGAGTTGGCAAGCGCAACGGTTGTAACCGTTTTGGGTTGTTTGCTGACAGAGTCAACACTGTGATTAAAGTGATATTTTATTTCGTTCGCATTTAAATCCCAATAAGCGGCACCTTTATCTACCGTTGCGCACAAACTGTAGTCACCATCATGGGATAGTGCGGCAGAAAACAAGCCAACTGATGAAAAAAGCCATGTTTTTTCAGGGTTGTCTGTAGGTGTGCAACTCACTAATGGCATTATAACCAGGAGCAGATTAACTAAATAAGTTAATTTTTTATAATTTATCATCATGATATTTCTAGAAAAGTTTATTCCTTGATATATTTTCAGGATAATGGATGATGACCAATTTTGCGAGTGAGTGATTAAGTTGACGACGTTACTTTTTTTCATTTTTTTTGGAGCCGCTATTTTCGCTACTCTGGCCTTATGGACAAGACAGACACTAGTGGTTGCTTATATTATTTTAGGTGGTGTACTTGGTCCTTTCGGTTTGGCAGTAATAGACGATCCTAAGCTTATTGAACAGCTGGGCGAAGTGGGCATTATCTTCTTACTGTTTTTATTAGGTTTGCATCTTGAGCCAGATAAGCTTTTAAACGTACTTAAAACGACTTTATTTGCCACTGTGGGGAGCAGTGCAGGTTTTTTACTTCTTGGCTATACGATTGGATATATAGCAGGTTTTGCTCATTTAGAAGCAATTATACTTGGGCTAGCCATGATGTTCTCGAGTACTATTTTAGGTCTTAAATTATTACCGACTACCGTACTGCATCATCAACGTATTGGTGAAATGGTTATCAGTATCTTATTGCTTCAAGATGTATTGGCTATTTTTGTGCTGCTCTGCTTACAAAGTATTGAACCTGGTAACTTTGTCACTTGGTCTACATTGGCTAAATTATTTTTAGGACTGCCAATTTTGGTCGCAGGCGCCTTTCTGATCGAAAAGTTTTTATTACAAAAACTGATCAGACGTTTTGATAAAATTCACGAATTTATTTTCTTATTAGCATTAGCTTGGTGTTTAGCTTGGGCAGAAGGCGCAAATGTCTTAGGGCTATCATTAGAGATTGGTGCATTTGTCGCGGGCATTTCTTTGGCACAATGTCCTATTTCACGTTTTATTGCCGAAAATTTAAAACCATTGAGAGATTTTTTCTTAATTTTATTTTTCTTTTCATTGGGGGCAAGTGTTAATGTTCATCAATTACCCGATTACATTGGTATTGCCTTATTATTAAGCGTGACGATGTTGATTTTAAAACCACTCATCTTTTATTTTTTGCTGAACCGTTCATTTCCCAAAAAAGCCTCTGCTTGGGAGGTCGGTTTTAGAATGGGGCAAATGAGCGAGTTTTCTTTGTTATTGGCCGTTGTGGCATTTGATACCGGGTGGATACGCGAAGAAGTAGGAGTAACACTGCAATTGGCAACGGTCTTTACGTTTATTGCTTCTTCTTATTGGGTAACCAATCGTTATCCATCACCGATGGCAGTCAGTGATAAATTAAGGCGGTATTAGCACGATTTAATGTAGGGGCCGGTCCCTGTGCCGGCCCTGTGTACGACTTAATACTAGCCTTTGTTGTTAGTATTAGCGGTTTTTTGTGCTGAACTAGAAGGCGTAGTTGCTTTAGAAGTAGACTTTTTAGGTGCACTTTTAGTCGCAGGAGCAGCTTGCGCTTTATTTGGCGTGTTGATAGAGAGTAATTCAATATCGAAAACCAATGTTGCATTTGGCTCGATAATTCTACCTACGCCATTTTCGCCGTATCCTAGTTTAGCAGGAACAAAAATTTCCCATTTTGCACCAGGCTGCATCAGCTGTAACGCTTCTGTCCAACCAGGGATAACCGCATTGACTTGAAATTCGGCAGGTTCACCACGTGAGTAAGAACTATCGAATTCTTTACCATTAATGAACTTACCACTGTAATGCGTGATGACAGTGTCAGTTGCGGTAGGTTTAGGACCAGAGCCTGCCTGAATAACACGATATTGTAAGCCACTGGCTAATGTTGTTATACCAGGTTTTTTCTTATTGTCTTCTAAAAATTTATTGCCTTCTTCTAAATTTTTAGAAGAGAGTTTTAATTGATTTTCTTGTTGTTTTTGAATCATCGTTTTTTGAAAATTAACTAAGGTATTCCTTACTTCTTCTTCAGTAAGTAATTTTGGGCCACTTTGTTGAGCGTCGTTAATGCCTTGTAAAAACAAAGTAGGATTCACTTGAATATCTTGTTGTTTAAAATCAGCGCCCATTTGAACACCTATACTATAACTGACCTTATCAAGCTCTGATAAAGTTGAAGCGGCAGCCGAAGCAGGTGTAGAAGCAGAAGGTGTTGTTGTCATGGTAGTAGGAGCCGTTGTTTGAGTAGTCGTGGTTGTTGTTGTGGCATCTGCAGCTAGCGCAGCATTGCTGACAAGCGCTGTTAAAGCAAGTGTCGTTAAAAGGCGTGTATTTCTCATGAGTCAGATCCCTTGGCTTATCGTTATTGATATAAAATAGATTTTAAATATATATAATAGTTTAACTATTTTAAAGATTACACTGGTCATCATACCTGAGAGTATAATAGTAATGAAATTAACTAAATTATTTGACACTCATTTTTGGCTTATTTTAGTTTTAGGCTTCTCAGCGGGTTTACCCTTGGGGTTAACAGGGACGACTTTACAGGCTTGGTATACGGTTGAACATGTTGATATTGTGACGATTGGCATGCTGGCTTTGATTGGTCAGCCTTATGTGTATAAATTTCTTTGGGCTCCTTTTTTAGATAGATTTGTATTGCCATTTGGCAAAGGTCGCCGTCGTGGCTGGATGTTA
>CAYSTH010000154.1:0-4295 GCA_964433995.1 uncultured Francisellaceae bacterium
CAGTTTGTGCCTTTTTTTCTTACGCATGGGTTTAAATCGTGGTGAGCTGGTTTATAATAACGACTAAATTTATGTATCTTTAAAAGATAACCAACTAACATTTGTTTGGATTGTGAGCCAATCTTCTATGTCAGTACCTGCTATTTCAGTTCGTGCGCAAGCCATGTTAAAGCAATTGATTGAGATCTATATCGATCAAGGTCAGCCCGTGGGTTCAAAAACATTGGCAGAACAAACCCGCCATGAGCTGAGTCCAGCGACCATTCGAAAAGTATTGGGCGACTTAGAAGAACAAGGTTATTTAGTTTCGCCGCATACCTCCTCAGGGCGAGTGCCAACTGCCAAAGGCTTACGATTTTTTGTCGATAGTCTGCTGACGGTGCACCCTTTGGCCGAAGACAATATGGCAGAAGTGCAGGCCAAAATTAATCCACATCAAACGACCGAAAATTTATTGACCTGCGCCACTAATGTGCTTTCAGAGTTTACCCATATGATGGGTATTGTCACTCTGCCTAAACGTGAAAAAATTGTGCTGAAACAAGTAGAGTTTATGGCACTTTCTGAAAACAGAGTATTAGCTGTATTGGTGATGAACGAATGTGAAGTGCAAAATCGCATTATTCTCACTGAAAGAGTGTATAGCGATAATGAATTAAAACAAGCGAGCCAATTTTTAAATCAATTTTTTGCAGGCAAAGACTTAAATACGGCAAGAGAAGAGATTATCTCCTCGATGAAACAAGATAAATCGAAAGTCGATTGGATGATGCAAACCGTATTAGATGTCGCGTCTAAAGCCTTTACACCCGAGCAGAAACCGAAGTCTGATTATTTTGTGTCAGGACAATCTAATTTACTATCTCATCTGCATCAGCCAGGTTCGCTAGAGCGCATTCCAGAATTATTTACCGCCTTTCAAGAAAAACAACAAGTGTTGTCTTTGCTCGATGGTTGTTTAAACACAGATGGCGTGCAAATGTATATAGGCGAAGAGTCAGGATGGTCTGCTCTTAAAGAATTTTCTATTGTGACCTCTGCTTACACGGTATCGGGTAAAGTCGTGGGTGTATTAGGGGTAATAGGGCCTACTCGTATGCAGTATAATAAGGTCATTCCTTTTGTGGACATGACAGCAAGGCTATTGGGTATGGCCTTGAATCAGCAAAATTAACCCCCACCTTATTTTTATTGAATTCAATTTATGGCTATTTGGAGTATAAAAAACATGTCAGATCAAGAAAACCCAGTGGATAAATTTGCGAGTCTCATGACAGATGCAGATATTAATGAGAGCAATTGGCAAGAAAAACTCTCCGAATTACTAAAACAAAAAGAAGAAGCCGATCAAAAAGCACAAACCAATTGGGAACAGCTGCTCAGAAAAGAAGCAGAATGCCAAAACATTCAGCGCCGTTCTACTCAAGAAGTCGAAAATGCCAGCAAATTTGCGATTGAGCGTTTAGCAGGTGAGTTGTTACATGTGGTCGATAATTTTGAACGTGCATTAGAAACCCCTTTAACTATCCCTGAAGAAGATAAAAACCTAACCGGCTTTATCGATGGCATTAAATTAACTCAAAAAGGCCTGCTCGATACCCTGGCTAAATTTGGTATTACCCAAATTAACCCTTTAGGAGAGGCCTTTGATCCACAATTTCATGAAGCGCTCAGCACCCAAGAAAATGCTGAAGTGGCACCAGATACCGTGGTGGCAGTCTATTCAAAAGGCTATTTGCTCAAAGGGCGTCTACTTCGTCCTGCAAGAGTGGTTGTTTCTCGTGCAGATACATAAGTTAGTTTGTGTATAAAAAAATAACAAATAAAATTTTGGTTAGTGCTTGAAATTGGCTAAACTAGCCCCAAATTTTTAATAACAAACAAATTTAGTTCAAATTCTTATTTTTGGAGAGTGTTATGTCTAAAATTATTGGTATTGACTTAGGTACCACTAACTCATGCGTTGCTGTCATGGAACGCGATACAGTCAAAGTAATTGAAAACAGCGAAGGCGATAGAACAACCCCTTCCATCGTGGCGATCACTAAAAGTGGTGAACGCATCGTAGGTCAACCCGCTAAGCGTCAAGCAGTAACTAACCCTAAAGATACTTTTAGTGCAGTTAAGCGTTTAATTGGTCGTCGTTTTGAAGACAAAGAAGTCACTAAAGACAAAGATAAAGTCTCTTATAAAATTGTTCGTGCCGATAACGGTGATGCGTGGGTAGAAACCAGCTCTAACGAAAAATTGCCTCCACAACAAATTTCGGCTCAAGTTTTGGTTAAAATGAAAAAAACAGCCGAAGATTATTTAGGCCATGAAGTCACCGAAGCGGTTATTACTGTTCCTGCTTACTTTAACGATTCACAACGTCAAGCCACTAAAGATGCTGGTCGTATTGCTGGTCTAGAAGTTAAACGTATTATCAACGAGCCTACAGCAGCTGCACTTGCTTTTGGTATGGACAAACAATCTGGCGACTCTCTGATTGCGGTATACGATTTAGGTGGTGGTACTTTCGACGTTTCAATTATTGAAATTGCCGATGTAGATGGCGAACACCAGTTTGAAGTATTAGCCACAAATGGTGATACTTTCTTAGGTGGTGAAGATTTCGACTTACGCCTGATGGATTATTTAATCACTGAATTTAAAAAAGAATCTGGTGTAGATTTACATAACGATCCTTTAGCATTACAGCGCTTAAAAGAAGCAGCTGAAAAAGCAAAAATTGAATTATCTAGCACAGAACAAACAGAAGTAAACTTGCCTTACATTACGGCGGATGCTTCTGGTCCTAAGCATTTAACCATGCGTGTGACTCGTGCTAAATTCGAATCTCTAGTAGAAGATTTAGTCGTAGGCACATTAGAGCCTTGCAAAATAGCGCTTAAAGACGCGAATAAATCTGTTAATGACATTCAACACGTGATTTTGGTCGGTGGCCAGTCTCGTATGCCTAAAGTGCAAGAAGTGGTCAAAGATTTCTTTGGTAAAGCACCTCGTAAAGACGTGAACCCAGACGAAGCGGTTGCTATTGGTGCAGCACTTCAAGGGGCCGTATTATCTGGTGATGTCAAAGACATTTTATTATTAGACGTGACGCCTTTATCTTTAGGTATCGAAACCATGGGTGGGGTGATGACTAAACTCATCGAAAAAAATACCACTATTCCTACAAAGAAAAGCCAAGTCTTCTCAACTGCTGAAGATAATCAAGCAGCTGTGACCGTTCGCGTATTCCAAGGTGAGCGTGAAATGGCTTCGGCGAATAAATTATTAGGTCAGTTTGACTTAACGAATATTCCATTGGCTGCACGTGGTATGCCACAAATCGAAGTGACTTTCGATATCGATGCCAACGGTATTTTAAATGTATCAGCTAAAGATAAAGCAACCGGTAAAGTACAATCTATCGTGGTAAAAGCTTCTAGTGGATTATCCGATGCTGAAATCGAAAAAATGGTTAACGATGCAAAAATGCATGCCGAAGAAGATAAGCACTTCCAAGAGCTTGTGCAAGCACGTAACCAAGCTGACAGCATGTCTCATGCGACTGAACGCTCAATGAAAGAATTAGGCGATAAAATCGAAGCTGATGAGAAAAAAGCTATCGAAACAGCATTAGCTGAGCTTAAAGAAGTCATGAAAGGTTCAGATATCGAAGCGATTAAGGCCAAAACAGAACACTTAACACAAGTGTCTTCTAAGATGGCTGAACGCTTATATGCTCAAGGTGGTGCGCAACCTGGTGCTGAACAAGCTGCAGGTGATCATCATCATGGTGCAGATGCTTCTTCAGCGAAGAAAGACGATGTTGTCGATGCTGAATTTGAAGAAGTAAAAGAAGATAAAAAGTAACATAAAGGGTTACTACTCACTTATCTACGTGCCGCGACTTGATCGCGGCATCTGTGCATGTGGTTAGAATAAAAGAAATATAGGTGGCGTAAAGAGTTTATGGCTGAACAAGATTTTTATGAAGTATTAGGGGTTTCCCGTAGTGCGAGTGATGCTGAAATAAAAAAAGCATATCGTCGTTTGGCCATGAAATATCACCCTGATAGAAATCAGAGCGGAGACAAAGCCTCAGAAGAAAAATTCAAAAAAGCCACCATGGCCTACGAAGTATTGTCTGACGAAAATAAACGTCGAGCTTACGATCAATATGGTCATGCAGGAGTAGATCCTTCTCATGGATTTGGGGGAGGCGCTGGCGGCCCTGGTGGTTTTGGTGATATTTTTGAAAATATTTTCTCCGATATCTTTGGTGGAGGAGCTCAAGGTGCTCGTGG
>CAYSTH010000155.1:0-4291 GCA_964433995.1 uncultured Francisellaceae bacterium
TTGCCATCACAGGTATAGAAGATTTAAGTATTTCAGATACCGTGTGTGATAAAAATGTGCCAGAGGCTCTGCCGCCTTTAACAGTCGATGAACCTACTGTAAGTATGACTTTTCAGGTGAACAGCTCCCCTTTTGCAGGTAAAGAAGGTAAGTTTGTTACCAGTCGTCAAATTCGCGATAGATTAACCAAAGAATTAATTCACAACGTTGCTCTAAGAGTGGAAGACACGTCAGATGCAGATAAATTTAGAGTAAGTGGTCGTGGTGAACTCCATTTAGCCATTTTAATTGAAACAATGCGTCGTGAAGGTTATGAATTAGCTGTTTCTAAGCCAGAAGTTATCGTGAAAGAAATCGACGGTGAATTGCAAGAACCTTACGAAATGGTCACCATTGAGGTTGAGCAGGGGCATCAAGGTGCTGTGATGGAAGAGTTAGGCCTGCGTAAAGGCGAATTAAAAGACATGTTGCCTGATAGTAAAGGACGTGTGCGTTTAGATTATATTATGCCGGCTAGAGGCTTAATTGGTTTTCATACTGATTTTATGACGCTAACATCGGGTACTGGATTGATTGCGCATGTGTTTGATCATTATGGCCCTCAAAAAGGCGGTGGTATGGCCAAACGTAAAAATGGCGTATTAATTGCTAACCAAGCGGGTAAAGCAGCTGCTTATGCACTTTGGAATTTGCAAGCGCGCGGTAGAATGATTATTGAGCCTCAAACGGAGCTATATGAAGGCATGATCATTGGCATTCATACACGTGATAATGACTTAGTGGTGAATGCGATACAAGGTAAAAAATTAACGAATATGCGTGCATCAGGGAGTGATGAGGCGGTGACATTAACACCACCCATTCGTTTTTCATTAGAGCAAGCGCTCGATTTTATCGAAAACGATGAATTAGTGGAAATTACGCCTAAAAACATTCGTATTCGTAAAAAATATCTTAAAGAGCATGAAAGAAAAAGAGCAAATTAACTTTTTTTTAGGTTACTTAACTCTCTCGGGGTTTTAGACAAAAAAATGCCCGAGAGGGGTCTCGGGCCAATCCGAATTTGGTTTCGATGATTATATTATGTTGATTTCCGAAAAAAATATCAGCAAGTAAACACCAGATTTTTTGTAGGATATTAACTATTTTTGATTCAGATCTTGGCCATGGAAGGTTAAAGCACTACACTAGGAAAGATTAGTATAGTCAAAACAAGGGATTGGCTTCCATGAAAATGTTATATCCAGCCATTAAACCATTTGCCCAACATACCGTTAAAATGACCGATGGTCATGAGTTATATATCGAAGAGGTGGGCAGCCCACATGGTTTACCCATTTTATTTATTCATGGTGGGCCAGGAGCAGGTTGTTCTGAAGACGATCGCCGTTTTTTTGATCCCGAAAAATATCATATTATTTTATTTGATCAGCGAGGATGTGGCCGTTCCACTCCCTTTGCTGACTTAGAACATAATACCACGCAAGATTTAATTCAAGACATAGAAAGAATTCGTCAATTTTTAACGATTGATAAATGGTTAGTGTTTGGAGGATCTTGGGGATCCACTTTAGGGTTGTTATATGCTCAAGCGCATCCTCAACGTGTTATGGCAATGATTCTACGGGGTATTTTTCTTTGTGATAAAAGAGATTTGCATTGGTTTTATCAAGAAGGGGCTAATTTTATTTTTCCAGATTATTGGGAAGAATTTATTAAACCCATTCCAGAAAATGAGCGCGGCAATTTTATACAAGCCTATTATCAACGCCTCACAGGTAATGATGAAGTGTTAAGAATGCATTGTGCTAAACACTGGTCAGAATGGGAAGCAAAATGTGCCACACTCGATCCAAATAAAGACATTATCGATAGATTTTCTCACCCGCATACTGCGATGAGTTTAGCTCGCATAGAAGCACATTTTTTTAAACATCATGCTTTTATCCAAGCAAATCAAATAATTAATGACATGCCAAGAATTAAAGATATACCAGGTATTATTATTCATGGTAGATATGATGTGATTTGTCCTGTTGAAAATGCGTTTAGATTGCATCAAGCATGGCCTGAGAGCGAATTACATGTGATTCGAGATGCAGGGCATTCTGCCAAAGAGCCTTGTATTACCGATGCATTAATTGATGCCACGAATCGATTTGCAGTAGAGTTTGGATAATAGGGTTTTGCTGATTAACATTCATGTGTAATTCCTCTGAAATAATATTAGAACTTTAGCTTTGTTTTATCGTCCAATTGGACAGGTGTAGAAAGTAAGGGGATCCAAATGAATATCGATAGAGCAGTCTTTACTTTTGCGGGATCAGTCATTTTATTAAGTTTAATTTTGTACCGTTTTCATAGTGTTTATTGGTTATGGTTGACGGTGTTTGTGGGTTTAAATATGATACAAGCCTCTTTCACAGGTTTTTGTCCCATAGCAAAAGTGTTTAAAAAATTGGGTATGCAGCCAGGCTCGGCTTTTTCTTAACTATTTATTTCAGTTTGCTTTTTGGTATTTAACTTGGCAATCCACAACCCACTTTCAAATAATAACCACAATGGTATGGCCAGCATAATTTGAGAAATCACATCAGGTGGTGTGAGTAGCATGCCAATAATAAAAGCACCCGTAATCACATAGGGGCGTTTTTTGCTTAATGTTTCTGCCGAAATAATACCTAAATGGATCAATATAAAAACAACAATAGGTATTTCAAAACTGACACCAAAAGCCAGCATTAAATTAATCATAAAATCATAATAATGATGAATATCTGTCATCATGGTTAAATTATTAGGTGCTACGCTGCTAAAAAAATGAATCGCCATGGGACAAACAATACTTAAAGCAAATCCTGCCCCAGTATAAAATAAGAGTAAACCTAATATTAAAACCGGTTTTATCCATTTTTTTTCATGAGGATATAACCCTGGTGCAATAAACCGCCAAAGTTGAAAAAATAAGATGGGAAGGGTAATTAAAAAACCTGTTAATAAAGCCCATTTTAACGGCACCATAAAGCTCGAGGTAATATCGGTGGCAATGAGTTGAATATTGGCATGTGGCAATGTAAAGACTGAGCAGAATTCAAACCATTCTTTGGCGTAATAAATAAGGGGAGAGGCAATCAATAAATAACCTAAGCCAAAAATCAACAATGTTTTTTTTAATTGAACAAGATGTTCAGTCAGCCATTTAATGTTCGTCATGATTTTTTAAAAAGAAGTTTTTGATTAGATTTAACTTATCTCGTCCTTTGGCTATAAAACTACCTACTTTATTTGCCAAAATGGGTAACTCCTCAGGTTTAAATACTAAGCAAGCCACAGCAGCTACCACTAATAATTCTCCCAAGCTAATATTGAGCATGAATTATTTTTGGTCAAGATGAGAATGAATTTGAGCAGGCGGACGCGTATCTATTTGCTCACTTGTGGTAATAGTAGAAGTTGTGCTGCCACCTTCTTTTAGCCCTTTTTTAAAGCCATGCACGGCTTGACCTAAATCTTCACCGATGTTGCGTAATTTTTTTGTGCCAAACAAAACTGCAATAATTAAAAAAACGATTAATAATTGTCCAAAACTAATGCCACCTAAACCCATGATGCCCCCAATTTAAAAGCCGGGTAATTTTTGTTGTATTGAACCAGAATTTGCTAACAAATGAAAATGCAAATGAAACACTTCTTGACCTGCACTGGCCCCAGAATTAATCACGGTTCTAAAGCCCTTTAAGGCATATTTTTGTGCTAAGTTATTGAGAGCCAGTAGCATGTTACCTAGTAAAGCGCTGTGATTAGGATCTGCTTCTAATAAGCTAGAAATATGCTCATGAGGGATAACCAATAAATGTACCGGTGCTTTAGGCCGAATGTCTTTGATGACAAAAAATTGATCATTTTCAAAAACTTTTTCAGAAGGGATGGTACCTGTTGCTATCTTACAAAAAATACAATCAGACATATAACTTCCTATATTTTATCCATTGTTTCTGATCTGAGTTTTATCATACCATTTGTGTAGGGATGAATAGTAGTAGATTCTTGTTTACAAAAATAGATACCACCAGCAATGGATATCATGCCAATTAACTGCACAAAACTTAAAGACTCTTCGAAAATAAACCAAGCACCAATCACGCAAACAACGGGAGTTAAGGTCAGAGCGAGAGCAGAAAAAGTAGGGGAGAAATATTTTAACGCAGTGGTGACTAATCCTTGACCTAATAATTGCGAAATCATACTAAGCGCCAACAACCAAAACAAAGTTGTTCTGTCGGGAATCATG
>CAYSTH010000156.1:0-4282 GCA_964433995.1 uncultured Francisellaceae bacterium
CAAATGATTAACCCTGCTAAATATATTTCAGAAATAACAGTATAGGGTAAAATTAAAGAGCTTAAAAAAATAAACAAGCCCATCATCAGTATGGGTTGAAGCCAAACAGTGAGCTGTTTGAGCGCAAAACAGGCTTCAAAATATAAAAACTTTTTAATAAAATGAATATTACTTTCTGTCATAGGACGATATTCTGCTGGTAGTTTTCAGGTGCAACATGAGAGGCTAAAATAATCGCCCCACCCTGATTGATTTTTTCTTGAAAACATCTATTTAAAATAGCCTTAGCTGTATCATCTAACCCTGTAAAAGGTTCATCTAAAATCCACACCTGTCTTTTACTCGCCATCATACAAGCCAAGCTAATTTTTCGCTGTTGACCAAAAGAAAAGCCAACTGTATTACGTTGGTCTATAGCATAAGCTGATTCGCCAAATTGTAGCTTATCTAAAAATGCTTTAGCTAATTTAGGTGTGCAGCTTTGTTGATAGCCATTGGCTGCATATAAAATATTTTCTATGGGAGAGGCAAATTGCTTCACGCTCACTTTATGCCCTAAGTAAGCAAATAAATACGCTTGCGACCATCTAACCCAACCTGAATCAGGTTGAAGCAATAGTGCGAGCAATTTTAATAATGTACTTTTACCACTACCGTTGGGACCTGATAAATAAATAATTTCACCAGCACGCAAGGTAATATGCTTATCTTGAATGATAAGTTGATCGTCTCTCGAAAAACTCAGATTTTGTACATCAAGTAATGAGGCTAACAATTTATTGCCTATTTTATTATTATTGAAACCACTATGCCGCTTGGCCAATGGATATTACCATGAGGCTGGTTTTATCGTAAAATCAAAAAGATTTTTATCTCGTTGAATAAATATTTAGGATAGGTATGGAATTTTTGTCAGAATGGGGACTTTTTCTAGCAAAGACATTAACCATGTTTTTTGCATTGGCTGGATTATTAATTTTGATATTTTATCTCAAACAAAGAACAGCAAATACGAATGGCCAATTAGTCATACATCAACTAAATGACGAATTCGATGAGTTAGAAACTTTATTAAAGTCAGAAATTTTACCTAAAAATGAATTTAAAACTTATCTCAAAGAAAAAAAGAAAGCCGCTAAGTTATCACAAAAAAAACCTAGCAAAACAACACCCAATTGCTACCTGTTACGCTTCGACGGTGATATTAGAGCGAGTGAAGTAGAATCACTCCGAGAAATTGTCAGTGCAATTCTCATGATTGCTAGCCCCGAAGACGAAGTGATTGCTGTCGTTGAAAGTGCCGGAGGCTATGTTGCTAATTATGGCCTTGCCGCTTCTCAACTAAAAAGAATCAGGGATAGAGGTATTACTTTAACTGTAGCCGTAGACAAAATAGCCGCTTCTGGTGGTTATTTAATGGCTTGTGTTGCCAATAAAATTATTGCGGCTCCTTTTGCCATTCTGGGCTCTATTGGTGTTGTTGCTCAAGTGCCTAATCTACATCGTTTTTTAGACAAGCATGATATCGATATCGAGTTACATACCGCTGGTCAATATAAACGCACGCTCACTATGTTAGGTGAAAATACAGAAGAAGGTCGTAAAAAGTTTATTGAAGATTTAAATTTAACCCATACGTTGTTTAAAGACTTTGTTAAAAGCCACCGCCCAAGTTTAGACATCGATAAAGTTGCAACAGGCGAACACTGGCATGGAAATACAGCTATTGAATTTGGCTTAATTGATAAGCTTGAAACCAGTGATGATTATATTCGTTCTAAACACCCAAGCCATCAAATTCTAGAAATAGGCTACGAAATAAAGCAGCCTCTTATCGAACGATTAGGTCTGAATGTTTCTCAAGGGTTATTTAATATTTGGTCGAAGTTAAATCAAAATTTGGTTAAATAATCCCCTCACCCGCTGGATCCTCTAGCCCCCTCTTCGAGGGTTGGGGTGAGGGTTTTTATCTTATAAATGAGGAGAAGACGATCTCGAGCGAGATCTAGAGTGGGAGTCGGATCTAGATGAGTCTCTAGACGATACTCTAGGAGCCACCGGGCTCACACTCCGACTTCTACTCACAGATCGCCCACGATGGACTTCTTCTTCACCTTCAGGACTTTTGTTATCTTCTTCAGATTCATTGGATGAAGCATCGCTGTCGATAGAAATCACTGTTCCTGCTTCTAGTTTTGCTTCTTTATCTTCATCTGCAGACTTTTCTTTTGTATCAGAATGTTGTGGTGCAGCAAACAACACAGGTTCTGGGCGTTTTTGTTGCTCCAGTTCTTTTTCTTTGCCAGATTTTTCATCGGTAGCCGATAATTCATTATCTGCACTTGATTCAGAGTCTTTTGACTGAGAGGAAGTTGATTTATGTATTTTATCGTTGCCTTCTGTTAATTTTTGACTTAAGAGATCTGTTAACACCTCTTCAGGCTTTTCTTCTGGCACTTCCAAAATAAGCTCATCTTTTTTAGACTCAAGTTCAGATAATACTGGCTTAGTAGGAAAGAATCTTTCTTTTGCCATTCTATACCCTCGAGTTGCTAACAAGGCAGGTAATAATAATCCACCTTCTATAAATATGAGTGTTAACATTGGACTGTTACAAGTATGCAATATATGAATATACATTGGCACTCTTAAGCTGTGCATTAAATATGTTACCGTCAATGTTGAAATAAGGGGGTAACGATAGTTATTGCCAAAATCAAGAAGCGATTTAATACGATCAATAAATTTAGAGTGTGATGGACTATCCGGTTTATTTTCCCATGCCTCACCTGCATCTATAAAAAATTTAGTCGATACTTTATCAACAGCTTTGTCTATAAAATACCCTACAGCTCCGCCTACTATCATAAAGAATAATAATTGATAACTCGAAGGTCCTAAAGTGCCATAGAAAGTACCATAGGTACTTGCTGTATGACTGAAGAAAAGATTGCCCAATAAACTACCCGTTCCTGTGGCAATACGATTATAGAGTGAATTGGCGAAATAAAATGAGTCCTTACTGTAAGAATCAGTAGAAAAGAACATTCTATATAAAGACGAGAAAAATCCACTGGACTCTATCGTGCCGTACGTTGGTCCTAATGAACCACTAATTTTGGCAAAAAACAGATTATGCGCTAATCGATTTCCGCCAATAATACCTAAAAATATCCCCATACGATGTGTTAATAATTTTAGGGGATGAGACAATGTTTGAGCCAAATCGGTCATCGCAAATCTAAAACCTGCAACGGTGAGTCCTAGCATGGTTATTGTCATGCTTGCATCAACAATACCAATCAATCCCGAATTCACAAAAATAGAACCGATAATAGCAGAGCTGATAGAAACGCCGACTAAAGTAAAAAATACTTTTTGAACATTGGATAAATTTTGAAAAAATCCTTGTAACCCGCTGGTAGCTGATTGAAATTGCTTGTAAATAGCCTCTAATATTTCTGTTTTGGGTCGAAATAAAGCATATATCATGAACATGCTCCAAGGCATAGCAGACATGATAAAAATATAAAAAGAAAGGCTCACTTTTACAGCATTTAAAGGAGAAGAAGAAATTTTCCCTCCTAACCACTGCCCCATATGACGGGAAAAAAATGATCGATTATCGTTGTTTTTACGTGCTTCAAGCTGCTCTTCTTCACTCCCATTAAAGAAGTTATTAAACGATTTCGAAGTGGAATCAATGAAGCTAACCAACTCTTTTCTTTTAATTATGCCGTAAACAGCTAATATTGGTGTTAAATAAAACCAAGCTGAAGGAATCCAGCCCATAACAGCCATAACAAGAAGGGGCTGAACAAACTTTGATTCATTTATTTCGTTTTTAACACGAATAAAAGCTGGCCAACTGTTAAATTTATCGGATATTTTTTTTATGATATTGGTTTGCATAAAACCTAACCCTATTGCATTTTTAATGATTTTGTTTCACAACTAGATAGTATGAGGGAGTGACTAGCGAGTCAATGCAAAACCGAGCTTTTCGTCGGCTTTTTAGTCTGATTACATTCTTCAACTAACTCTTTTTTACTTACTCTCAGCCTAGAAAATTGAAATGTCAGCGCTTGATTAACTTCTTCGTTTAGCTTACTGCCTTCAGTTAATTCTTTTTCTGTTACAGCATTTTCTATGCCGTGATAAGTGCTTTCAAAAAATGATCGTAAACTATTATTTTCTTTTAAAGCTAAAAGGTATGCTCGTTGTTTATAAGGAGATTTAATTTTGGTTTGTTTACTGGGGATTAACTTTTGAACATATTCTT
>CAYSTH010000157.1:0-4272 GCA_964433995.1 uncultured Francisellaceae bacterium
GCCTAATACAAATAAAATAAGTTGACGATGACTCATGATTTTAGTCCTAATAAATTAAGTTGCTCTACCATATCTGGTTGAAAAGAAGCCGAAAGTGATGTTAAAGGCAAACGAATCGTCGGGGCAATTCTTTGCATATGACCCAGTGCCCACTTCACCGGTATAGGATTAGGTTCAACCACCATTAACCGATGTATTTTGCTCAGTTGCGAATCAAGCTCCCTGGCAACTGTTTGTTGCTTACTGAGAGCTGCTTCTGCTAAATCACGCATCATTTTAGGTGCCACATTCGCTGTAATGGAAATGACGCCATCTCCACCTGACAACATAAAATGCAAGCAAGTGGGATCATCACCCGAAAAGACTTTGAAGCCCGGTCGGCAATGCCACTGATGATCATAAATTCTATTGAGATCACCTGTTGGATCTTTAATACCATAAATATTAGGAATTTTGCTTAAGCTAGCAACTGTTTCTACTTTTAGATCACACCCAGTGCGTCCTGGGTTATTGTATAAAATGATGGGAAAATCAGGCACAGCACGTGCTATTGCTTGGTAATGCAAAAATAACCCTTCTTGGGTTGGACGATTGTAATAAGGCGTAATAATCAGTGCCGCATCCGCTCCAAGCGATTGCGCTTTTTGAGTTTGCTCTATCGTACTTTGAGTAGAACTGTTTCCTGTGCCCGCAATAATAGGGATACGTTTATTAGCCGTTTGAACCGCTTCTGCTATCACTTGCTCCGCTTCTTGAGAAGTGAGTGTACAACTCTCGCCTGTTGTGCCAACAACCACAATTCCGTCTGTTTTTTGCGATATATGCCATTCAACTAAGTTTTTTAATGCTTGATAGTCTACCCTTCCTGAGTCATTCATCGGGGTTACTAATGCGACAATACTGCCTTTTATCACCATATTTATCCAAACCATCCATCTAGATTATTGAACTTGTTAGTGTGCCATGCATAAACAAAAGAGTGAACGAAAATAGCCATAAAACATGATAAACTTTAATCAGTACAATCATATTAAATTAGTTAAATGAATAACCATGAAGCCATCAACTGAAAATTATCTTGTTATCTCTGCCATTGCAAAACAACAAAGTCCTGCGTTTGATTCTCTTACAGAAACCTGCACACAAGCTGGCTGTAATATCGACAATATTCGCATGACCTTGATGGGTGAAGAAATCTGTTTGATCTTATTACTATCAGGTTCTTGGGGCAGTATTGCTAAATTAGAAGCCGCTTTGCCAGTTCTAGAAGCAAAATTGCCTATACAGCTAATGGTAAAAAGAACGACTGCTTTAGAGAACAGCCAAAAATCGATGCCCTATGCTGTACAAGTGACGGGTTTAGACAAGCCTGGCATTCTGTATGAAATGGTGAGTTTCTTATCACAGAATAATGTCAGTATTATCGATATTCAAACTGAAACGCATTATGTCAGCAGATGCTTATCCAAAATTTGCACCCTTCATTTTTCCATTATGATTCCTGAATCGGAACATATTTCTCAATTACGCGACAAATTTTTGATTTATTGTGAAGATCGTAATTTAGATGCCATATTAGACCCATTAAAATATTAACCTTACTCAATCTACAGGGAGTGTAGTCTTGAACGTACCAAAAGATAAAATTAACAGCAAAAGACTATTCATATTAGACACCAATGTCTTAATTCACGACCCCACTGCACTTTTTCAATTTCAAGAACATGATATTTATCTTCCCATGGTGGTATTAGAAGAATTAGATGGTGGAAAAAAAGGGTTAACAGATGCTGCTCGAAACGTTCGCCAGACGAATCGATATCTAGAAGGATTAATGGAAAAATCTTTGTCTTCGGGGCAGGATATCTTTAAAGGCTTGGCACTTATTCCTCCACATCATCTTAAAAATCAGCCCAAACACCACGGGCGATTATTTTTTCAAAATGAAGAACTGTCTCATAAATTACCTGAATCATTGCCAGGTAATAAAGCAGATAATTCTATTTTGGCCACTGCCTTGGCTTTGCAGAAAAAATTTCCCGAATTATTGGTTACATTAGTTTCAAAAGACATTAATCTCAGAATTAAAGCCGCGGTTTTAAGCATTCACGCTGAAGATTATTATAACGACAAAAAACTAGAAGACCCCGATTTGATGTACACAGGGTTACTTAAAATTGATTCTGGTTTTTGGGAAAAAAATAATAAACAAGTCGATTCTTGGCAAGAAGATGGCAAAACACTTTATAAAATTTCAACACCAAAAAATCACAATTGGTTTCCTAATTTGTGCTTATTTGAAGATTCAACAGAAGACAACACTAATTTTGAAGCCATTATTCGTTCAATCGAAGAAGATCATGCGATTGTCGAATATGTGCATAATTACCGCAAACCTAAAAACAAAGTGTGTGGTATTACCGCCAGAAATCGAGAACAAAATTTTGCTTTAAATTTTTTAATGGATCCCAATATCGATTTTGTGACTTTAGTCGGACAAGCTGGTACAGGTAAAACCCTATTAACTTTAGCTGCTGCCTTACAACAAACTTTGCATAATAATTTATACCGTGAAATTATCGTCACACGCGTAACCGTACCCGTCGGTGATGATATTGGTTTTTTACCTGGCACGGAATTAGAAAAAATGGCTCCTTGGATGGGTGCGGTGATGGATAATTTAGAATTTTTAGCCTACAACGAAGAATCGGGCTCTAAAAAATTACTGACGCCTGACGACTTATTTGAAAAACGCATTAAAATTTCGTCTATTAATTTTATGCGCGGTAGAACCTTCTTAAATAAGTTTATCATTATCGATGAAGCGCAAAATCTCACCGCTAAACAAATGCAAACACTTGTCACCAGAGCAGGCCCTGGCACCAAAATCGTGTGTTTAGGAAACATCAATCAAATTGATACGCCTTATTTAACCGAAACAACGTCTGGTTTAACTTACGTGGTGCAACAGTTTAAAAATTGGGAACATAGCGCACATATTACGATGACACGTGGTGAGCGTTCACGATTAGCCGATCACGCGACGAAAATATTGTAATTAAATCCCCCCGTCTGCACTACGTGCATCCGACCCCCTTTGGCATCAAAGGGGGCAAAGATTTCTTTTATTATTACACAATGCAGTATTTTAATTTTATTTTCTGTTAAATAAATAGGTTGGTATGCTCTGCGATGGCGCCCCCTTTGATGCCAAAGAGGGCCGATGCGAAGCATCGGGGGGATTTTTTACAACCCCAACCTTCTATGAGGACTATTAGGCCATGCTTCTAATACAGCTTTAATAATAATGGCAATTGGGATAGCAAAAAATACGCCCCAAAAGCCATATAAACCACCGAAAAACAAAATAGCAACAATAATGGCAATAGGATGCAAACTCACCGCCTCTGAAAAAAGTAATGGCACAATCACATTAGCGTCTATTAAATGAATGAAACCAAAAGCCATTCCTAAGTAAACCAAATTGATGTTCATGCCCCACTGAAAAAAAGCAACAAAAAATAAGGGTATAATAGCCAATGCCTGTCCTAAGTAAGGCACCACTGTTCCTATACCTACTAAAAAAGCCAAAATAGCAGCATAATGTAAACCAAATAATTTAAAAGTCAGATAGCAAATGGTAAAAATCAGTAATGTTTGAATGATTTTGCCTCGAATATAATTACCCATTTGCTCATCAATTTCATGCCATACTGCGCTTAATAATTTTTTATCTTTAGGTAAAAAAGCGACCAGCCAATTAATGATTTTTTCTTTGTCATGTAAAAAGAAAAAAACCATTAATGGCACCAGTATTAGATATACGATGACCATGATCACACTGGGAAGCCAATTTAAAGATGACTTTAAAATAGTATTCCCTTTTTCTTTGATGTTCACCAATAAATCATTAGTAAAATCATCAATAAACGTTTCAGAAAAAAATTCAGGGTGTGCATGACTGAATTCATTTAAAAATTGCTGTGTTGCTAGGAGCATTTTAGGCAGCTCTTGAAATAAATGAATAAATTGATGCCAAAGCATGGGAGCAAGTAATAACGTGCCAACAAAAAATAAGGTTAAAAAGCTGATATATACGCCATATAAAGCTAAGTTATTGTTTATCTTTAATTTAATGAGCCCCTTTATCAAGGTATTCAACAAATAACTAATAACTAAACTGGCTAATACTGGCCCAAGAACATATCCCATAGAAGCAATGGCCAAAAAAGACAAAATGAGCAAGAAAACTAAAATAATGGCTTCTTTTTC
>CAYSTH010000158.1:0-4267 GCA_964433995.1 uncultured Francisellaceae bacterium
CGGTGTGCGTGAGCCTGAGCCAAAAATTTTGCCACCTTCTTTACGTGAAAGCTCTCCGCTAGTGCGTTGATTTCCTCTTAAATTAAATACATAGATAGATGAAAATTCTTTTTCTAACACTTTGCGGAAACCATCGGTGCTATTGCCATCTAGCCAAGCACCATTAGAGACAAAACAAACAATGCCGCCATGTTTAGGGTCTAATCGATCAGTGCTCCAACGAAAGGCTTTGATATATGCGTCATATAATGATTTGCTAAGTCCAGCACTAGATTCTCTAGCATAGGTGCTAGCAATTTTGGCATCAAGTTTAGGATAACTTTGATTTTGGGCATTATCATTAGCGGATTTCTGACCAATAGAGTAAGGTGGGTTACCCATAATAACTCTTAGAGGGGCTTTCTTTTGTGCCTGAACCCTCTTTGAATTTTGCGGGAACATTTCCGAAAACAGCTTCTCACTCTCGTCACTTTCACCAAGTTGGAAGGTGTCAGTTAAGCAAATACCATCAAAAGGTGTATAATCAGCTTGTCCGATTGCATCATGGTAAGCATTTTCAATATTCACCGCAGCGATGTAGTAAGCCAGTAATACAATTTCATTAGCGTGAATTTCAGCTTGGTATTTGCGAGCTAAATCTTTTTTGCCAATTAAACCGCTTTGGATTAAGCGGGTAATAAATGTGCCTGTTCCTGTGAATGGGTCAAGAATATGGATATTTTCATCGGCTAGGTTGCGATCAAATTCCTTTTTCAGAACATCGTTTACAGAATGGATAATAAAATCCACAACTTCCACTGGCGTATAAACAATACCTAGCTTTTCCACCATTTTAGGGAAGGCAATTTTAAAGAAACTATCATAAAGCTTAATGATAATGCGCTGCTTGCCTTCGGCATTATCTATTTTTGAGATTGTTTTACTTACTGAGTCATAGAATTTTTGCAGTGTTTCAGCGTCTTTGCCAAATGCTTGGTCTTCCAGTAAATCCAGCATTTTTTGCATAGAAACTGAAATTGGGTTATTTTTTACAAATGAATAACCTTCAAATAAGGCTTCAAACACTGGCTTGGTAATGATGTGCTGAGATAGCATCTCAATCGCTTCTTGCTGGGTAATGCTTGGGTTGATGTTTTTTTGTAAGCCGCCTAAGAAGTTAGCAAAGGCTTTTTGGTGGGCTTTATTCTCATCAATTAAGCGGTTGATACGCTCAATTTGTCTCTCTGCAATATCAGCAACACTTCTTGCCCAAGTTTCCCAATATCCTCTATCACCAACCTTTTTTGCCATTTTGGCAAAAACAACATTCTGTAATTGCTCAAACTGCAATGACATTTGGCGGCTAATATCTTTTGTAGTGTTTACCAGCGGGCTATCATCACCATAAATCGCTTCGCCATTGCTAAAGGAGACTTCTGGTCTACCAACCAAGATTTGCTCTGGGCGGCTTTTATTAAGCTCAATCTTATTCACAGTAGCGTTAAAGCGGTCATCATGCGCCCTGAGAGCGTTTAATACTGTCCAAACAACTTTGTAACGGTCGTTGTCATCCAATGCTTTATCAGCCTCCACATCCGCAGGTACAACGATTGGGATAATTATATAGCCATATTTTTTACCTTCTGATTTACGCATTACACGACCAACAGATTGCACTACATCAATCTGAGAGTTACGAGCTGATAGAAACATCACTGCATCAAGAGACGGAACATCCACGCCTTCGCTTAGGCATCTAACATTTGTTAGAATGCGGCATTCGTTATTTTTGGTTTCTTCTTTAAGCCATGATAAGAGCGAGTCTCTATCAGGTGCGGACATTGTTCCATCAATATGTTTTGATGCAACTGATACCATCTTTTCTTTCTTTTCGGGCGGCAATGAGCTTACATAAGCATCCGAAGCGGTGTTATAGGTTGCGGTTATCTTTTTAGAAACAGCAATACTTTGGCAGAAGGCAACAGCTCTACGCATTGGGTCTGGGTCACTGGCTTTAATTATGCCTTCATCCCCCAAGATTTGTTTTGAAAGGGCGTTAATGCAGCCAACAAGTTTAGAGGCATCATCGGAATTGATTTCGCTTTCCTTGTCCGCAATCATTTTCTGAACTGCTGGCGGAACATCCTTGTCGCTTAATGTCAGGATTAAAACCTTATAGTCAGTCAATAAGCCATTTTCTACAGCTTTGCCAAATCCTATGCGGTAAATTTCCTCGCCATATAGTTTTGCATCATCCATTGAGCACAAAACTGCATCTGCTTGGGCTGCTTTGCTTTTAGTATCATCGCTGTAAAGGCGAGGTGTGGCAGTCATGTAAAGGCGTTTTTTTGCTTTAATGAAATTATTATCATGCACCTTTGTAAATGCTGATTCATCTTCATTAGCAAGTGAAACGCCTGTAGTGCGGTGTGCTTCATCGCAAATAATCAAATCAAATTCACCAAAGCCGTTTTTAATCAATTCTTTTTGGGCTTTTGCAATAACCTCAATAGATTGGTAGGTAGAGAATACAACGGTTAAACCAGCATTGCCGCTTTTCTTAAAATGTTTGAATTGGTTTATAATGTCTTGCGTGTTGGTAGAGGCGGGTAGGGCTAAATCCACTACGCTGTAGCCGTCACTGTCATCATTCTTGGTTTTCTTTTTTGAAATCTCAGGGTCAGAGCATATACAAACTGCATTAATTGGCTCATTGGCATCGGAAGACCATTCACGAAGAGTTTGACCAAGAAGTGCAATTGAGGGCACTAAAAATAGTATTAAGCCTTTGCCGCCAGTTTCATTTTCTGCAATTCTAAGGGATGTGAAGGTTTTACCAGTGCCGCAAGCCATAATAAGCTTGCCACGATCTGAGGTCTTAAAGTGCACCTGAGTGCAATTAAGCGCATCAGTCTGATGTTGTTTTAGAATCTTCTTAGGTGTTCTTGATGCTTCGCCGTGTATGCCATTTTCTAGCTTTTCCCAATCAACAGGGGCTTCTTGCAAATCGTGGAGGTTTAATCTCGTTACTGGAGGGTTTTGGTTTCTAATCGCCTCTTCTGCATTACTACCCCATTTATTAGTAGTAGAAATCCATAAGCGATGTGAGAATCCAACCGTTTTAAGCTCTTCATTCCTAAATTCACGGCTTGATGTAGATAGAAAGCTATCAACGGCGGGTTTATCAATGCTTGCACTTTCTTGGAAGCATTTACACTGAATAGCCCAATAGTCACCATCAACAGTTAAAGCTACCAAATCAATCCCCGAGTCACCGCCACCTAAATCACTCCTGCCCTGAAACTCATTCCACAGCCAGACATTCTTAAATTTATAAGAATATTTTGGGTCAGTAAGCAGATATGCCTGCATCAAACGCTCAAAACGATTCCCCTTGTCACGTTCGGAGAAGGAAATTTTTCTGTATTTAGATAATAACTTATTAAAACCCATCTTTCCCGTATATGTCTTTTTTGTAATAGCCGCTACAATTTTTTGCTTTGCAAGTAGCATTAGCGTTGCACTAATTATTTTTAGATTACTAAATATAAAATCAGAGGTATTGATTGTGGTATAAGGAGCCAATTATCATGAAGGCATATAAATTTAGAGGGGCTGATCAAATTCCTTATGCCCTAGATATAATATTTAACAATAGGCTGTATTGTTCTAACTGGTCGGAGCTAAATGACCCAAACGAGGGGGCATTTGCTTATACTTGCACAGCAGAGACTCAGTCTAATTATAAAGAACAGATTGAAGAAATAATACAGGAAAAAATGCGTTTAAAAGTATGCTCTTTATCTAAAACATATGATTCTCACTTGCTCTGGGCACATTACGCTTCGGGCTTTAGAGGTGTTGCTATAGAAGTTGAGCTACCTGATACGTCACCTGCTATAAAAGCAATAGAATATGGTGCTGTATTTGCTAGTATTGCAATAGATCATTATAGAGATTCTATTGAAGTGGCAGAAAAAGTTTTATCTTCCAAGTATTTAGATTGGTCTTATGAGCAAGAGGTTAGAATATTGCAAAGTCAGGAGTGGTATGAACTTGTTACGCCAGTTAAGCGAGTTATTTGTGGTCATCGCATGAATCCTGCAATGTTTGAGGCTTTGCAAATTGTTTGTGAGAAAAAGTCTATTATACTTCATAGAACGGGCATAGGAGATGAGGGAATTGATGCTGATAAAGTTTGAGTTTGCGATTGATAATAAAAGATTTTTAAGTTAATCAGCTAATTTAGTGCCTTGCAAAGCCATATGTTTGTGTTTAGTTAATCCCT
>CAYSTH010000159.1:0-4255 GCA_964433995.1 uncultured Francisellaceae bacterium
TCTGAGAGCAAATCTGAGAGCAAATCTGAGAGCAAATCTGAGAGCAAATCTGAGAAAAAAACAGATCGATCTTCTGACAAAGAACCTAAAATATTAACCGCTAAAGAAGTAGGGTTTACACACTTTCCCGACCATATTGTCACACCTATTTATTTTGGCTTAAATCAAAAAAAGAAATCAACCAATACTTACGCTATATGGAACAAAGTGCCCAATTTAAGTAGCGATGGCGAAGAGCATTTTAAAGGTTATTTAAATCCTCAAGGTATTACGGTTGCCAAAAAAATCGATGAGGCTGGAGTAAAAATTTCTCTTCCACCAAGCAATAAAAACAACCCTTTAAATACTTTTATCTCTATAAAAAGCCGATCTAAACTACATGGCAGTACTCGCATTGATGGTAAATTTGAAGAAAAAGCAGAAAGCATTTTACCCGAAAATGAAGGTCAACCCATTTATTCATATGTCTTTGGCAAGAAAAGATTCAAATAATATGATTAAAGGAGCTTCTTAACATTTCCATGGTGAAATAGGATGCTACTCGCCTCTATTTCACCTTGTATGGGTTCTAATGCACCACCTAAATATGTGGCTGCGAATGCTTCTACCAACGCATAAAAGGCAATTTTATTATTTGCATGCATAAATCGATGACCTTCATCAGGAAAAGTGGCATACCATAAATCAGACAAGTGTTTTGCCAATTTTTCGATAAAAACATCTGGACCATTTTGGTTGACTCTCACATCATGTGCACCATGGGCTTTAAAAAGAGGCTTTTTGATTTTCTCTACAAGCTGATCGGGCGAATGACTCAGTCTTTTGGCTTGCTCTACCCCTACCATTTTGACTAACATCTCGTACACTATTTTCCAATAAGGTGGAATATACTGTAAAAAATTGTCTAAATTCGTTGGCCCTACCCAATCTGCGCCACATGCATAAAAATCGGGATAATTTGCTAATCCCATTAGGGCTGAATAGCCTCCAAAACTTCTTCCCATAATACCGATTTTATCTTTATTGATAATGGTATATTTATGACTCACCCACTCAGCACAGCTTTGAATGTCTTGTGCAATTTTCCCCCCCCATTCACCATTACCTGCTTCTAAAAATGACCTACCATATCCTGTTGAGCCTCTAAAATTAACACTTAAAACTGCATACCCTCTGTTCGTTAACCATTGATGGATGGGATTAAATCCCCAAAAATCTCTAGAATTGGGTCCTCCATGTACCCAAACAACCAATGGCACAACGTGTTCTAATTGCTGTATTGTTTTATCTGGCAACGATAAATAACAAGGTATGTCTAAACCATCTTGCATCGGTATCGTTAAACAATGTTGTGCATTTAACACTATCTGATTATCTTTAAATCTATCATCACTTGAAAAAACCAAATTCAACTCTTTGGCTTGAGGAGAATATAAATAATATTCAGGCACATTGATATCTGAATGGTAAGCAATGAGCCATATGCTATTATCTTGTGCTTGTGAAATCACACTAAATTCATGATTGGGTTTGTAAGATATTAATAAATTGATGTCCTCAGCATAATTCTCATCAACCACTTGCCATTTTTTTATATGAAAATTAAAAGCCACCGCTATAGGCTCTCTGGTATGAATGTCTAGAATCACATCTTGATAATCGCTGGTTAAATCTTTTGCCAAGGCTTTCTGCGAAAAATTATTTAAATCAAATCTGACTAATTGTGCTTTATCTGTCTCGATGCTTTGAGCTAAAAAGACAGCGTCTCCTTTTTTATTCAAACCGATGCGATTTTCTTTGAACATATAATGCCCTAAAAAATCGAGTTGAGATAAAGTTGTTAAGGGTTTAACATGATTTTGTGATATAGAGTCAACTCGACAGCTGCCATCGGAATTGGGTTTAATGCCTATTTTAGGTGTAAAATCTTCATCGACATAAATATCGATGTATTCTTTATTTTGATAAATTAATTCTGATTTTGCATTTTGAATATCTATACGACAAACATCAAACAATGATTTATCTCTATTATTCATTAATACGGCAATCTGATTAGGATGCTCTGTTGATAACTTAATTATTTTGGCTTGCACTTTTGGTGGTGTTAGCCTAACAATTTTTTGAGAATGAATATGAATGGAAAATAATGCCCAGTTTTCATCGCCTTGTTCATCATGCCAATAAATAATATGCTCGTGCGTATAAGCCCATAGATAATCTTCTATCGAATATTTTTCAGCATTTGTCTGTAACGTTTTTTTTGGGTTTTGATTATTTAAATCTTTTATAACCAAACTTAAGTTTTTTTGATGTGGCATTAAATAACTGATATATCGACCATCGATGCTTAACTTCGGTAAGTTTTTTTCTGGATGACCAAACAACCACTCTCTGGGTATATATTTTTTCATGATATTTTTTTTAATGACTCAACATGTTGAATAAAATTCAGCCGATCTCTTTTTTTCATAAAAGAAATTAAATCTCCCAAAGAATTTAACGATATGGTTATATCGGGGTATGTATTTTTAAGGCTAGTGACATAGTTTTTTAGTGCCAAAATTTTAGGGTAATTGTTAGGGCAGTCAAGGTTAGATTCGATATAAACCTTCACAACATCAATCATTTTTTCATGGGGAACAGATATCGAGCTCGATTTTTTAGCTGAAAGACAAGAAGAAAAACCTATCCAAATATCGGGCTTAAATTTTATATAACTTGTCATGTAATTTTGTATTGCACCAAAATAACTATCGCTTTCTCTTATTCCCCCCAACGATAATACTTTTAACTTTTTCATTAGATCGTTTTTTAAAACGAACATAATTTGCTCTGGTGCCGCCTCTAAATCTAAATGCAGCCCTTGAAATGGCATATTTTTTAACCAATTAATATTTTCTTCTATACCGCCAAAATAAGTGGCTAACATAGTATAACAAGGTGCCTCTGTTAATAAATCTTGATAACAGGATATAATATTATCTTGAAATTCAGACAAAATATCTGTGACAAAAACAGGATCATCTAATTGAATCCAATCTATATCTTGCTTTTCTAAACCCTGAAAAATCTGTTTATATTGACCAATTAATTTTGGCAGAAGTGTCAGCTTCTCTGCTGTTAAACCTTTCGATTGCCCTAAGTAATCATTAAACCATAAATAGGTTAATGGCCCTGGTAAGCTATATTTTATAGGTGTTTTAGGGTGGACTTGTTTTGCTTTCTGGATATATTGAATATTTTTTAACCACAGTGGATGTGTTTCAATATTAAATTCTGAATACCATTCTTGGCTAGATTTGTGTAAATCGAGGATTTGATAATATGACAGCGTGTTAAACCATCTGGTTTTTTGCCCAACTTGTTTTGCTACTTGGCAAGCATCCGAGTGAAGTAACATGCTCCAGCTTTGCATAGGACAAACATCAAATAAATAACTCAAACTTAATGTGTCGGCCTGTTGCTCTGACTGGCTATCATATGTGCCTAATAAGCAACTAACTTGATGCATCGTTATATTGTTGTTTTCTAGCATATCAATACTCTACCAAATTTTTGATTTGATAACATACTATACCGTTTATACCTTATTTATAGCCCTATATCTGCTTTTTATTGTCGCTTCATTTTATAGTTGGTAACCTTGCTCGTCTATACTGTATTAAACATTTTATGTAGAAATCATTATGTCTATCAACATAACTAACAGCTTAAACTTAGAGTCATTACTCCTGGTATGCCATTATGTATACAATCATTTTTTATCTAAAGCTTATACAGATAAAGAAATAACATGGGATTGGAATTTAACCACCGCCGAAGGCACCATTGAGCGCCCTAATCATGGGTTAGCGCATACCATGCGTGTTGCTCAGATGGTCTGTGTGGTCACATATTTTTTAAGTGCACATCATAAGGATCAAGGGTTTGATTTAGATGACAGGCAAATTCAGTTATTACAAATTGCGGCTTTGTTTTCAGTGGTGGGTAGAGAAAACGATATGGGGTTTTCTGATAATCCAGAAAAGTATATGTCATTTAGATTAAAATCGGCTCAATCTTTCGAAGCATTTGCTAAACGCTTTCTTAACTTGTCTGAAACTGAGTTAAAACACTATACCCATATTGTTTATAAAATGGGCAACCCAACCGAGCAATCCCCTGAATTCAAAATATTAAATTTTGCGCATAAATTAGATTTATTGCGTTGTTATTCGGCTTCACAAATTGAAAAAAGCATTGTAGAACCACT
>CAYSTH010000160.1:0-4133 GCA_964433995.1 uncultured Francisellaceae bacterium
AAATTGGACAAAAATTCCAAATACTGGCTAATCCTTTTGTGGTGGGTGCAACAGGTGGACTATCACTTCTTGCCTTTGCTGGTGCTACCTATGCTTGGAGAGGTGCGTTATTAAGTAGAGGGACTATTTCAACAGTCAATTCAGATGCCATTGTAGAGACAATTGCGACAAAAATCGCCAATATTCGAGGTTTTGACTCTCAAGAAATTGAAAAAATAAAAGGGGATTATGGAAAAGGTGGTCCACCTAAAATCGGCACGGTTGTGACTTGGTCTGCCGACTGTAAAGACGGTACAGGACGGTTAGCAGGTGGTGAAAAAAACAAAACCAATGTAATGGTCTGTTGCGACGACGAAAACAATCATATCAAAGTGGATAAAAATAATAAAATGATACGACCTATGCCCGATCCAAATAATAAAGATAAACTCATTTATATTAGAGATGGTAAAAAAGTACCTAAATCTGTTTATGATAAAGCCATGGCTGTATCTGAATACAGAGTTGCTGGATTAGGAGAGTCATTAACTAGTTTTATCTGCATGGGAGATAGAGATGGAATAGGGGAAGTTGGACAAAATAAAGTATTTAAAAAAATTGATCCTCCACAAGGAAAATTCACACTTCAATTTTTTGGTATTGATTTTGGTAAAGCTTATGAAAAAGCTAACCCAATTATCAATCCCAAAATTGGTAATCTTCAAGACGATTTTAGTTTTAATAACCCTGAAAATCGAAAAGAGCGTTTTTTAAATGCTTCCATGTTATATGACAATCCATTAAGAGATAAAATGAAAGGCATCTATTTAATGGCGGCACTCAGAAACAAATTAAGTGAAGAGCAAAAACAGCGTATTGTTGCTGAATACCGTGCGTCTGGTGATGTGGCGTTTGCAGACAAATTAGCTGGCTACCCTAAATCTTTAGAAGACAAATATAAAAATGAATTAACAGGCAAGCGAACTTGGCTAGAAAATGGCGATTTGTTTTTACTTAAAAAAGAAGAAAATGAATACAGGAGCTTAGCTGACAAAAGTAAAAATCCTGACGTGACAGAAGAAGAGCAAAAACACTATTTGGCGTATGCAGACAGATTAGGTGAAATTTATAAAACAGCCAAACAAACCGATGATAAAGTGTTGGAAATTTTTGCCAAAAGATTAGCCTTAACGCCTTCTCAAATAGACGTATTAGATAACCTTGAAAAATTAACAGCGAAAAAAGTACATATATTGTCACCAGATGGCAAAGTAATACTCAATCATATTAGAGTAGACAATAAAAGCAGGACAACGTGGCAATTAGAACCTTCGGCTGATGGAAAAACATTTGTGCTAAGTTGCGATTCAAAAGGTTCGGATATTCTTTCAAGGTTAAAAACCATTCCTGAAATAGCAAAAGAAATTGGTTTAAGTAATACTAAAAAAGACCCAAATGATGCAAATAAGATTATTATCACTTTATCTAAGGCTCAATTCGAAAACATATCTAAGGTTTTAACAGAAGAAAAGGTTGCAGAGGTAAGAGGATTGAAACAATACCGAACAGAAGCCGTTAAAGAGGCTTTTGATAGAGAATTAAATGGAAAGCCACCAGAAGTTATCGTAACCAAAAAGGCAGTGAAAACAGCAAAAGTTGAAGTCGAAGCTGCTCCTAAAAAGGTTAATTTTAAAGACGCACCTCAGTTACCACAAGCTAAAAAAGGATTTTTAGCTGCTTATAAAAGTGCATTCATAGCACATAAGTCCGCAAGGCATGAAAAAGAAGAAAATGTTCAGCATAAAAAGTCAAAAATCAAGCGCGATTTCTAGGTTTTTGGGCGTGCTGTGAGTTAAGATATTCGATTCACAGAAAAACATAGACGTAGATTCAGTGGACTCAACGGTATTTTTTTGCATATTGATTAAAATATCACCTTGTTCAAAGTCTAAGATCTCTGAAAGAGATAATAAATTAAATGACTTTATTAAATTATCAAAGCTATATTGGTTTTCTGTATTTAATAATTCTGGATTATGTTTAGCAAGCAGATCAAGCATTTCTGTGTGTTCTTGATATTGAGCCGCTTTTAACAAAGGTTTTTCATAGCACTTAAGCAGTTCGGCGCCATGTTTTTGATCGCTCGACAAAATTTTGTAAATAGGATCAAGGTGGTTGCCTTTCAACGCCATATCTAAAAATTTTATTTCCACCTCTTTATTAATGTTTAGCTTAGTATCATCTAAGATATTATTTTTAATATTATCTTTAGTGGTTAGCTGATAAAGAGAAAAATCGTTTAAAGAGATGTTTTTCCAACTGATCATAGCCTTGAATAATTGTTCACTAATTTCTTCTGGTGAAGAAGGAGTGTCAAGTGTCTTAGCATGATTTGAATCAAAATAATGCAAATTGCCATTATTATCTATGTATATAGATAAAGCATGTCCCTGAAGCTTATCGTCCTTATTTTTTCCGTAAATACCTAAATCTAACCACGCATTTTTCCACAGTTGGGTCATACGTAGCATATCGGGTAAGTCGTGTGCTGTAATGTTAGTATTATCTTCCCTTAAAAAAGAAAATACATTTTTTAGTTCATAGTGTTTATTTGCGGCAAATTCATATTGTTCAACTCGATCATTTTGAGATAAACTCGCAATTTTTTCTGATTTTACCTGAGAAAACCATGCAATATCATTAATGGTTTGTTCAAATAATTTTTGTCCAGTAGGGTATTTATTTTTTAATGCTTCAGACATGCCTGTATTGCTATGTAAAGAGCTAAGATGGCCATCCCATTTTGATATATAGGTTTTTATATCATTAAAGTCTTGTTGTTTGTTAATGCTTTTGTAATAGCCAAATAAGAAGGACCAACCGGCACAGTCTCCACCCAAATTTAAGTTATTTTCCCGTACTTGACCTTCGGCGGTGCCAATTTGTTGTAAGTAAGCGCTTAACTGAAAATAGAGGTGTGCTTGAGAGTGATTATTGATCGGCATCATTATTTAACCAATTAACTTTATATAAGTTGGCAAGATTACTCCGCTTATTGCCTAAAGTCAACCGTTTGTCGAAAAGCATACCCAATTTAACTAAATTATGATGAAATACACTAAAAATGGCACTATCTTAATCCAACTAAAAGATATAATTAATAAAGAGATAATATAACTTATTGATTCTGCTATTTATTGGCACAATCAAATGTAGGGGGCGACCCCTGTGTCGTCCCGATTCTTCTTAAGTTTGAGTGGTGAAAAAGCTATGCGTCTTAGCTCAGAAGAATGTGATATCATCAAAGAATGTTTCCGAGCCCAATTTGGAGCAAATGATCGTTTATGGTTGTTTGGTTCTCGTGCCGATGATAATGCACGAGGAGGGGATATCGATTTATATGTAGAAACAGAGTCTAAAACCTTACAAGAAGCTTTTAATAAAAAATTTGAATTTATCTTGAGTTTAAATATAAAGCTGGGTGAACAAAAGTTTGATGTTGTACTGAATATTTTAACATTCAAAAATGATCAACCTATTTATCGCATTGCAAAAGAAACAGGGATACAGCTTGTATGAACAAAATGCCTAAAAATAATCAAGAAATCCTAAATTCTGTGCTTAATATATGTGATGTGCATGTTAAGAGAATTGAATCCTCTTTAAAACAAGTTAAAACTATTTTTCCCATTACAGTTGAGTTACTTTTGAATATAGATGAGCAAACTTTACTTAATTTAGAAATGTTATCTTCACGTTTTTCTAAATTACAAGATTTGATTGGTGTAAAATTATTTTCTTTGGTGTTAGAGCTGGCAGGTGATCATGCTGATGTACCAACAGTCATAGACAAAGTGAATCGCCTAGAAAAAATTGGTTTAGATATTAATTACAAAACTTGGGCAAAAATAAGAGAAATCAGAAATCATTTATCTCATGAATATCCTGATAATCCTGAAATCACAGCCGCGAACTTAAACGAATTTAATGAATATGTATCAAAATTACTCCAAATTTACCAAAACCTGAAAGCATTCAGTCTAGAGTTAATTAACAAAACTAAATAATCAATGATATATGGAGTTTATTATATATCATTAGTATAGGCATACTAACGAATATTGTATTAAAGTAGTGATGCTCCCTAATGCCTG
>CAYSTH010000161.1:0-1683 GCA_964433995.1 uncultured Francisellaceae bacterium
TGAGTAATTGCACTTGTTGCGAGACCGAAAAATCTTGCACCTGAGCATATTTTTTTTCGGCTAATAAGGCAAGTTTTTGTGATAATAAAAATTCAGCTTGCGTCGTAAAATTATCAATCGCTAAATCGAGCTGTTGGGCGGCTAATGCCACTTGGGTAAAATTCACATGTGCGGTAATATCTTGCAGGCCAATGTAGGCTAAAAAATCAGCATGAGCACGATGTTTGTAATGACACATTAAAGTGCCCATATGTCTGCTGGGGTGATAATATTCTTTGGCACCAAAACCATAATCAATAAAAATCAGTTGCCCCTTAGAGAGTATTTTTTGAATACCTGACAACCAAGAATAAACATTCAGATTGACTTCAGATTGATATACGGGCACGTCAAATGAGAATTGACTTAAATCTTGTTTGAGACTTCTTTCTAATATTTCTTTTATATTATGCTCAAAAGCTTGATCAGCAGGCAAATAAATGGTCTCAAAATTTTGCGTATCTGGCTGGCAGGTCATCCATGCTTGATAAATATCAGGTGTATTATTTGTTGAATTAGCTCTAAGCTGAATCATGTCTACAGGCAGAGCATCAAGCACTTCATTGGCAAGCACTAAACCTTGACCATTAAAATGGGGAATGTTTTCTATGTTGTCGAGCCAAATAATATTCTCAATAAATTCAGGTAAGGCCTTTTTTAATAGTGTGTATTGTTTTTGTTTTAAATCGGCAGAGACTTCTAAAATATAATAATGAGTAGGTAAGGCATCGAGCATTTTTAAATGCAATAAAATATCTTTAGCGAGTTTACCCGTGCCGGCACCAATTTCGATGACGCTTAAATTATCTTCTGCAAAATTTTTATGCTTAAGTGCTAGATAATATTCAGCTAAACTTTGACCAAATAACTCGGAGAGTTCAGGAGCGGTCACAAAATCGCCCGCTTGACCAAATTTGGCTGCACCCGCACTGTAATACCCTAAACCTGGTGCATATAAACAAGCGGCCATAAATTCACTAAAGGGTATTTTGCCACCTGCTTGTGTGATTTTATCTTGAATATAATGTATCAGTTTGTCGCTATGAGCTTGTTCTTCTGGTGACAACTTAGGCAGAGCGTTCAATTTTCACTCCAACCAAGGCGTCTTTGACAGCTTGAGGTTTATCGATGGCTAAGATTAATTTTTTTATCTCAAAATGAGAGAGCAAAGTTTGTGCAAGGCTTTCTGCTAGGGTTTCCAGTAATTCATAATGCTGTTTAGCAATGATTTGCTTTATTTTTTCAATGACCAAATCATAATCTAAAAAATGTGCATCAGCCCAGCTACCGTATAATTCAGCGTGAATCACGATAGGTTGGGTAACGCCTTTTTCATGCTCGTATAGCCCAATATGAGCAGGACAGCTAAAATTTTTAATGTAAATGCAATCTAAGTTTGTCATGGGCTTTTATTGATTTGGTTTAACTTGTAGAGGCGATATTATAAACTAGTTTGCCCTTATAAATAACTTATCAAAAAATTAAGCTAGTTAAATTATGACAACATCCATTGATTTAGGTTTATTATTCGCTGCATTTGGCGTGTCTTATTTTTTAGGCTCTGTTTCTGCGGCCATTCTGGTCTGCAAATTCATGAAGCTACCCGATCCAAGACAAGTGGGCTCGGGCAATCCTGGCGCGACC
>CAYSTH010000161.1:1693-4130 GCA_964433995.1 uncultured Francisellaceae bacterium
AGGCATGGCGGCAAAAAAGCAGGCTTGTATACGTTGCTAGGTGATTTATTGAAAGGCCTAATACCTGTTTTGATTATCGATCAGGTATTACATCAACCGGTTTTAAGTTCCGCAGCCTGTTTAGGGGCATTTTTGGGGCATCTATATCCGATGTTTTTTAAATTCAAAGGCGGCAAAGGCGTGGCAACAGGCATAGGTGCCATTTTAGGTTTTATGCCAATATTAGGCGCGTGCTTAATTGGCATTTGGCTATTTATGGCTTTTGTTTTTAGATACTCTTCGCTTGCCGCGGTCACGGCAGCTTTTTTTGCACCAATATTAACGTTTTTTTTATATCCGCAAACGCCTATTTATTTGGCCACCATGTGCATTTTAGCTGGGTTATTAATTTGGCGTCATCGAAGTAATATAAAAAACTTGTTAGCCGGTAAAGAAGATAAAATTGCGAGTAAAAAATAAGGGGATTTTTAAAATCCCCTTGTTTTTTTGATTGGAACTAAATTTAAGGTTTGGTCTTTCGTTTTTTTGTGGGTCTTTCTTCTTGCTCATTATTCGAATCTTGCTCGAAGTTGCGTTTTAGACCAGAAGAGGCTTGTGCTGAAAAAGTCATCGTACTGGTACTAGTCGAAATTCCGTCTTGAAGGGTATTGTTTTCTTCAAGTTCTTTTATTTTTTCGGGTAATTTTTTAAAGAAAAGATAATTAAAGTCTTGTGGTAATCGAGATTGATACCAAATAGGAAGAGTCATAGAGGCTAATAAGGTTTGATAAATATAATCCTTTATATCAGAAGTAGCATATTCATCTATTTCTTGATTCATTTCTATGGTGTTATCTTGATACAATTGCGCTAATGTATTAACAATATCTTTTTGAATATCTAAAAAGGCCTTTTTAAAATGCAAAATAGCAGTTTTATAAACAGGATTGTTTTCAAGGTCGTTTAATTTTTTTATAGGCATGGCATTGAGTAAGCAAAAAATATTTTCATATTTGGGACACTTACTTTCTAAGCCACAATCTAAAGCAGTTTCCCCGTTAGCATTGATGGCATCAACCTCTGCACCATATTCAAGAAGCAGCGCTACCGTTTTTGCGCTGCAGGATAACATCGCCAAGTGAAGAGGACTCCCTCCATGACTGTTACTGCTTAGATTTGGATTAGCGCCATTTTGAAGTAAAAATGTTATGGCTTCTTCTTTTTTTCCAAAGATAGCACAGTAAAGAGCCGTTTCGTTATCGGCATTTGTTGCATTCACATCGATGTGGTGTTTGTGGATTAATTCAGCAAGTAGTTGAACATTGCCATTACGCGCAATTTCGAAAAAAGCATTAATCTTATCAACAGAATTGTCTCTATTAATCAGTAAAGAGACAGCGTCAAAGGCTTCTTGTCGCAGGCCTACTTGAATGGCGCTTTCACCATAAGTCGGATTGATTGCATCTGCGAGGGCACCATTATTTAGTAGCTGTTCGATTTTTGTTAAATCGGAATCTGCGGTAGCAAAAAATAAAGCCTTATTTTTTTGTTCTTGTGTTAGAGGTGGGTGGGCTGGCCATAACTGGCGCCAAATATTGTTTACCATATCCATCACAAAACTACCTCTAAATATGCCATAACATAAAAACAAATGTAAAAATGAATAATTTTACATAAAAGTTTGTATTCTTTATAACATACTTAGAATAAAAAAGATGAACGAAAAGCTTTTTGCGGCAAAAAGAACATTATAGCCTGCAGTTACACAGATATAGGCCTAAATTGTGTTTAAAGGCCAACGTGGGTAAACAGTCAAATTCAAATCGTCCCGCTCTCCCCTGAGTAATCGCTGACACCCCACATAGGCAATCATGGCACCATTATCAGTACAAAATGCCATTCGGGGAAAATAAGCTGTAAAGCCTTTATTCTGGCCAAGCGCAGTTAATTTGGCTCTTAATTTTTTATTGGCTCCCACCCCGCCCGATACGACCAATTGAGTGTAACCCGTTTGCTCTAGAGCTCTCATAATTTTAATGAGCAGAGTATCGACAGCAGCTTCTTCGAAAGCATAAGCAATACTGATTTTGTCTGATTCTGATAACTCGCCTTGTGAAGAAGCTCGTTTTTTTATTTCGAGGGCCACATGTGTTTTTAGGCCACTAAAACTAAAATCGAGCCCTGGCCTATCGGTCATAGGACGTGGAAACTTGGTCAGTTTAGATAGGGGGCCGGATAGATCTTCTGTAAATAATTCAGCCAACTTTGCTAATTTTGCGCCGCCAGGATAACCTAAACCCAGTAATTTTGCCGTTTTATCGAAAGCCTCACCTACGGCATCATCTAAGGTTTCGCCTAAAATCTCATATTCACCTAAGCCTTTTACTGCAATGATTAAGGTATGCCCCCCGGAAACCAGTAAACCTAAAAAGGGGAAACTGGGTTTAGGATCTTCTAG
>CAYSTH010000162.1:0-4033 GCA_964433995.1 uncultured Francisellaceae bacterium
TCACTGAGTAAAGTCAGTATATGAGAATCATCATTTATTTTTTTTAATAAAACAGATTGATTAAGCAATGTGACAAAGGGTTTGATTAAAGACAAATGTGTCGCTAACGAGGTTGATAATTCATTAGGGTGATTGCAATGAAGCACCATAACAATTTTTTTTCCGGCAGCCACTGTTTTTTGAAATAAATTAACTAAATCTGAGGTAATTCTTTGTGGAATCACGATTGGAAAACGGGTATGCAAACGAATAATGTTAATTTGTTTAAGTGAGTGTAACTTTTCAAAAACCAATGATAAATAGCGGTCGGGTGCAGAAAGTGGATCACCTCCAGATAAAATAATCTCATTTATTTCAGGGTGTTGTTGAATGTAGGTGACAATATTATTGAGATGATTTAATCCAGGTGTATTTTCTTCATATGGAAAATGTTTTCTGAAACAATAACGACAATGTACTGCACAAGCACCCGTCAACGTTAATAAAATGCGAGAAGAAAATTTATGCAACACTCCCGGTAGTGGGTTAGTTTGGGGATTACGCTCTTTTAGAGGATCTTTTTCAAATCCTGCCACAGTTATATTTTCTGCGTTAAGGGGTAATACCTGCAATAACAAAGGATCAATTGGGTTGCCAGGTTGCATGAGCTCTGCAAAGCTTTTCGGCACTCTGGTTTTAAAGGTTTGATTGAGATCATAATCCGAGAGCATTAAATGTTTGTCAACTTGCTTTATTTTTAAGAAATTTAGGAGTTCAATTGGCTGATCAAAGGCATTTTTTAGCTCGATTTGCCAAGCTTCAGGTTTTTTCAATTGTTGAATGGTGATGGGTTGGGGTATCATGTCGAGGATTTTTATAGTGGCAAACTGGCATAGTAAAATTAATCGTCAATCATACACAAAATGAGGTTATATGGCTACCTATAGTACAAATGAATTTAAAAGTGGTCTGAAAATCATCTTAGACGGCGATCCTTATTCTATTGTTGAAAATGAATTTGTGAAACCAGGTAAAGGTCAGGCCTTCAATCGAGTCAGAATACGAAACCTAAAAAACGATCGCGTGATTGAAAAAACCTTTAAATCAGGTGAAACAGTTGAAGCCGCAGATGTTTTAGATACTGAAATGCAATTTTTATACTTTGATGGTGCAAGATGGCATTTCATGGTGCAAGATAATTTTGAACAACATGAAATGGATGCAGCTGTAGTAAGTGATACAGCCAAATGGCTAAAAGAGCAAGATATTTGTATTGTCACACTTTGGAATGGTGCGCCTTTATGTGTTACCCCACCTAATTTTGTTAATCTGGCTGTAACAGAAACAGATCCAGGTTTAAGAGGCGATACCTCCAGTGGTGGTACAAAAGCGGCAACGTTAGAAACAGGCGCTGTTGTTAAAGTCCCTTTATTTATCCAAATTGGTGATGTGCTTAAAATCGACACGCGTAAAGGCGAGTATTTGTCGCGTGCCAAAGAATAGCTCTTCTCTTTGGATGCCCAGTGCAACTAAAGACACTTTGGTTGCACGGGCAAAAACCATACAAAAAATCCGATCTTTTTTTGAGTCGAGAAATGTTTTAGAAGTCACGACACCTGTCTTAAGCAAAACCACCACGACAGATATTTATATCGATTCATTCCAAACAGATGACTATTTTTTACAAACTTCTCCTGAATTTTATTTAAAAAGATTATTGGCTGCTGATTTAGGATCAATATACCAGATGGGTCCTGTTTTTAGACGCGGAGAAGAAGGTAAAAAACACCAACCAGAATTTACCATGTTAGAATGGTATCGGGTAGGTTTTTTGCTCAAAGATCTTATTCAAGAAGTGTCAGATTTGCTCGTGAGTATTTTACATTGTGAACCCGTAAAATGTTTTACGTATCAAGCTGCCTTTGAAACGCTCCTAAATTGCCAGCCGCATCTTAGTACAGCAGAAGAATTAAGTGCTTTAGCCATAAAAAATAAAGTGGTGAGTGAAGAAGAAGCAGTATCTTTAAATTTAGATAAAGATGCCTGGCTAGATTTATTGATGGTGAGCTTAATAGAGCCCAATTTAACTCAGTTATGTTCAGGACCTATTGCGATAACAGAATATCCTGCGAGTCAAAGTTCTTATGCTCAAACAGAGAAGAAAATAGATAATCATGATAATGATTTTTTTATTGCCAAAAGATTCGAAGTGTATTTGGGTGGTTTAGAGTTATGTAATGGCTATTTTGAAGTGTTAGATCCTGTTGTTCAGCGTGAAAAATTTATTCAAGATAATATCAAAAGACAAGGTTTGGGTTTTAAGTCTATTCCTATAGATGAACATTTATTATCGGCACAAGTTGCAGGCATGCCACTTTGTAGCGGAGTGGCATTAGGCGTAGACAGGTTAATGATGTTAGCTTTAAATAAATCGACCATTCAAGAAGTTGTGGCTTTTGATGCGAGTCGTTATTAAGATTAAATTTGATTGTGCTACGTAGGTACCTTATGCTTATCTCAAGACAGTGTTAGATGGCTATTTTTGCACGAGTAAGTTGAGGTCCTAAGTGGATAAGTTTGAGAAAATATTAGAAATTCGACAAAGACAATTAAATAAGGCGCTTGAACGCTTGTCTTATAGTTTTCAAAAAGTAAAAAATTTACCTTTAAAAACAGAAGAATTTGATGACGAAACGCTAGAAACTTGGGAAAGTTTTTCAGCAAGATTTGCAAGAGCATCGGATATTTTTTTATCCCAATATTTGCGAATATATATTTTATTAACAGATAAAGGTTTTCAAGGTACGATGCGAGATTTTCTCGATGTAGGAGAAAAGCTAGGTTTAATTGACAATGCACAAGCCTGGATGGATATAAGAGAATTAAGAAACCTCTCAGCACATGAATATACTGAAGAAGATTTAGCACTAGTATTTAAAAGACTTTTAAAAGAATGCCCTAGAGTTTTAGGTATTAAGGATAAAATTAATGCGGCTAAATGACGCTGAAGTTTTAGGTATCATTGACGCAATAGAAAGCGCTATTCCTGAAAAAGAAGGTGAATTGAGGTTATACGGTAGTCGACTCGATGATAATAAAAAAGGCGGGGATATTGATTTATTATTGCTGATGCCTAATGAGCATCTTAAACAAATGTTTGTTGAACATAAGCATATTATTTTAAGAAAGATAAAAGACAATATTGGTGAAAGAAAAATTGATTTATTAATATGTCAGCAAGAGGATATTGAACAAGATCCATTTGTGGGGTTAATTTATCCACAGTCTATTATTTTAAAAACATGGTGAATGTTATTGATACCATCCCTGGCATAAACATAGCTTGAATGAATTAAGCTTTTTGTTTTTCTTCTGGCTTTAGGCAAGTTTTAGGGTGCGATGCACAATAAACCATTTCTGTTTCATCGAATGCGTTGCCGCACACCGATTTGGCTGCATCTCGTAGACCCATTTTATAGCCAACTACACCGATTAAGCCCAAGCCGCCAGTAAAAATAATAGCAGCAGCTTGCCCTAAGCTCATTTAGTTATCTTCGGCAATTGCTTTGTATGCTTCGTAGCAAGTGTGTGAATACAATCCACCAGAAATTTGGTGAGTGTGGGTCATGTTGAGTATATGCATTGATAAAAACCTCGAATTATACTGAAATCACCAGAGTATTTTATAATATGCTCGGAGTCTTAGCATTAAATCTGACTATTAAGTGTAAAGTTAGTTATTCAAATTTTAATCTGATTTTAAAACTCATGTTTTATTCAGACGAACTCAGATTGGCTAATGCTTCGAGCTTTTCCAATCTTTTTTCCATTTCTTGAAATTTTAAGCCATATTTATTTTCTTGCGCGTAATAAAAATAAAGAGCGAAACAAAGCGCGGTAGTGCCGGTAATGGCAGCACCAGAGCCAGCAGAAATTTGATTAATTTGAGTATCATTTAAAATATGCATATTATATTTTCCTAAATAATTAAAATGTATTGGAGAGTGTTCACTGAACTGTGTCAGCCTGAAGTAAAAAAGCCGTCGATTTAATA
>CAYSTH010000163.1:0-4032 GCA_964433995.1 uncultured Francisellaceae bacterium
TAGCATGTGATACCGAGATACAAGTAAAGAATACTTCTTTTAGAGAAAATATGTTATTTACCCACAGAGGGTTAAGTGGCCCAGCTGTTTTGCAAATTTCAAATTATTGGTTACCAGGTGATATATTGAATATTAACCTATTGCCCGATGCCTCTTTGTTTAATATTTTAAAACAAATGCAAAAGGACAAACCCAATAGTATTTTAAAAGAGGTGGTCAATCATTTATTACCCAAAAGACTGGTTGCCATATTATTAGATAATCATCCTTTGGCTTTACAGACACTACAAAGTATTTCTCACCGTGAGTTTGAAAAAATAGCAGAGTTGTTTCATGGTTTCAAACTCAAACCTAATGGTACAGAAGGATATCGCACTGCTGAAGTGACCATTGGCGGAGTAGATACCAACGAAATTTCTTCAAAAACTTTTGAAGCAACTAAACAAAAAGGCCTCTATTTTATAGGCGAAGTAGTAGATGTTACCGGCTGGCTAGGCGGTTATAATTTTCAATGGGCATGGTCATCTGGCTGGGCTGCCGGACAATATGTTTAGTTTGAAAGCATTTTCTCAAAGCCACTTGTTAATACATCGCCAATCATACAACCTGTGCCACTAAAAACGAATATCTCTACTCCTATTAAAGGAAGGGAGTGTAACCCTTGATAACCAATATAAGCAACGCCACCTACAATGGTTCCTGCGAGCATGCCTGACGTGTTTCCACCATTTACTACCTGTAAAGATTTTTGAGTTAATTCAATCATGTTGCTTCCTTGAAAAGGTTGTTTTTTATTTATACCTGAATTGAACAAAAAAAAGAATACTTTTTTTTCTACAGAGTCATTCACTCTTTGCAGCGGTAGCTGCGACATTTGCTAGCCCCATCTGCAGTCAGTGAGCGCTTGCGTGAAACTGACGGAAGGTGGGGAATACTGTATATTTCAAATATCATCCTATGGTGCCGTCTGTTGCTTTATTTTACCCCATCTTCCGTTGCTTATCTTATCGCAACTCCAGACGGGGCTAGCGAAGGTTGCAGCTGCCGCTGCAAAGAATTAGCTGCGTACTTTTGTGGTGCTAGTGAAGGCGCTTCTTTCTTTACTTTTCAAATTTTGGCTGAAGCTTAAGAAAGTTTTCCTCAACAGCAGCAATACTTTGAATATATCCTCTGCTTTTAATTTGTTCTAAACAAGGCAGAAAATTTTTCTGATGCGCATTTTTTTCTTCTAACATTCTTGTCCGGCAATTATAAGTTCCATATGCGTAAGGACAATAATCATAGAAATCTTCTAACGATCTCATATTTTTATTATCAACAGGATAAGGTATCTGCTGAGGGTAAATAGGTCGATGTTTAACAGCAAGAGACACTTTTAGAGATTGTGTTTGAAAATCTTTTAAATATTGCTCATAGACTTCATTGAAATTTCCTAGCTCATTAGCGTTGATTTTATTTTTTTTGTATAAACCTTCATTTTGTTCTTTTATATAGCCTAATAATTCAATCATTTTTTGAGCATATTCTGAGGCATGATAATACTTGCCTTCATCTCCCCACCATGCATCTACAATATAGGCATCGCCCCAGTCGTCTGGGTTTAATAAATCACTTTCTGGGTTTCGATTAACGATTACCCAAGCATGATCGAAACGTTTGGCTGAAACAATTTCAATGCTGTGAATGGCTTTGCCAGCATGTTGCCATAAGTATAAAGCAATAAAACGAGCCATTTCACCACAATTGCCCACCCGTTCTTTATTTAAAACGACAATATATTCTTTTATCAGACTGCGAATAAAGTAAGGTTGTAAATTTTTTAAAGGATCTTCTTCTGGAGAAAGCAGATAGCATTGATAAAATCTATCGGTATTTTTTCTGACTTTATCTTGTACATCGGCACACCATCCATTGGTTTTTTCGAAATCTGTTATTTTATTGCCAGAACCAAGTACAAGTGTTCGGCGGGTTGTGATAAGTGCCGTACGTAATTTTGCATCTAATGTTGGCGCATCCATATAAAAAACCTTATTTTTTCTTAAGTGGAGAGTTAGGGGGAGAAATTTCAATTTTTGCTTTTTTAAGAGGAGATTCATCTTCGATCACATCTGAGCCAGCTCTTTTTAAATTTATATGTTGAGGGTTCTGCAATAAAACCTCACGTATTGGATTCAAAATGACTTTAACGGGTGAAGGTGGCGATGAAAGGTTTTCTTTTTCGGTTATTTTTAAAACAGAGGGACAAAAGATACTATGCGTCGTTTCTCGGCTGAATAAACCAAAAGTATCAACTTTGAAACCGCCTTTTTCAAAAAAAGAAGTAAATTCGCCATTGCGTGAAAAGGTGATCATTTCTTTAAAAAGAATAATTTCAAGGGAATGAATAAAGTCAGCATATTTATCTGTCAGTTTTTGGACAAAAACAGCAGATTTTGCCATGCTACACGATGAAATAATGAGTTCAAATAAGGGACATTCTTTATTTGTGAGATCAAAAAGATCAATCAATTTATCGACTATTTCAATAAATTCTTTACTATTATATCCAGCAATAGTGTCTTCTTCTGCGGGGTTACTGGCAAGATTGCCTTGTCCATTTAAAATAAGGCGAACAGGTCCTTTGAGTTCCTTTTTAATGCTTACTAAAATTTCTTCAAGATTTTGCACATCAGCAATAGAAAGATTATTTTTTTGAGAAATAGTATCTTGATCATGCCATTCGATTATATTGGTTTCGTGATCAATATCATCACAAAAATATAATCGATGTGTTTTTTTGAAATAAAGAGCAAAGCCTACCCCGCTTTCGGAAGTGGCTAAAACATCATGTTCAGCACCTGCTTGACCGAGATCTTCCGGATTAGGGTGAAACAAATCGATGATGATGGTATTGATGGTATCCATTATAAAGATGGCCTATTTTAAGAAAAATAAATAATGACCACATCATATTAGTTGATGGACTTGTTTTCTATGGCAATAAGATAAATGGTGTGATAAAGAGGATGATTGGTTGTAATCGCATCATGTATAAGGAAATTAGGCATAGATTGCTTTCATATTCTTGCTCATTTATATTGGGTTTCGTTTTATCTTTTATTTATCACTAAGGATAGTTATATGCCACATAATAAAAATAATCACCAGCAAAACAAAAATCATTATCATCCTCGCAAGCATCAACATCAAAATGCAAGTAAAAATAAAACTTGTGCGGCAGGAAGAGATGCTGCTTACGTGCAAAAACAACAATCTGAACAACAAGAACACCTTGCTAAACTTTTAGCCAAACAGCATCAAGAAGCAGAAGAGATGACAAATGCATTGCGTGGTCCGATTGGTGCTTGTATGGTGCCACAGTTATTGGGTACATTGGCAAGAAATCGAGAAGCAGCACGTCGTCATGAAACACATTTAATCAACGAAGCTTCAAATAATCCTAGCTTCTGCAAACCAGGAAATTTCTAATTAATATATGTATTTACACGCTTAATAAATGAACTAAGTATTGCAAACTGCATCAAACGTAGTGTTGGTAGAGAAAATAAGAATCGTCAGATGGGTTTGCTCCCGTCTGATCTGGTCTGGCGCCACTTGCCTTTGTATTCGTTCGGGCATTTGGCGCCAGTTTTTATTTTAAGACACTTTTAGTTTAGCGTTTCTTTCTTGTTCTAGTTGAGCAAGATGTTCTACTCGGTCTTCAATCGTTGGGTGTGAGCTAAATTTTTCGTACGCCCAAGTGATAATGCCTTTTGATTCTTTTTTGTCAGCAGGTGACTCATGGCCATGTGCATGATGATGACAAAATAAAGCATCTCCAAAGCTCTCTTCACCAAAGAAATGATTTGTGGCCACATTATTGGGCTCGATGTCTTTTTTGCTGCCAGCTTCTAGCATTTGTAAAGCGGCGGCAAGCTGAGGACCATAGCCACATTCAAAAGCAGTTTCGTCTGCACAAGTTTCACGTGTTCTACTAAACCATTTGCTTAATAATTTTGAGATGGTTGAGCCAGTCCAACCTAAAACAAATAC
>CAYSTH010000164.1:0-4014 GCA_964433995.1 uncultured Francisellaceae bacterium
TGGTTGTGCAAGTCGATAAACGTGCACCCATTGCCTCAGTACAAGTCTGGTATAAAGTCGGATCTGCCGATGAAGTAAGAGGGCTTACAGGTATTTCTCATGCGCTAGAACACATGATGTTTAGAGGCACGCCTAAATATCCCAATGATATGTACTCAGAAATCATTGCTAAAAATGGTGGGCGTGACAATGCCTTTACCACTCAAGATTATACTGGTTACTATGCCAATGTTGAAAAATCTAAAGTAGGGCTGTGCTTAGAACTCGAAGCAGACAGAATGCAGCATTTAACATTAGATCCCGCATTGTATCAGTTAGAAATGAAAGCTGTGCGAGAAGAACGCCGTTTACGGACAGATGATAATCCAAAATCGGTCACCTATGAACGTTTTATAGCAGCAGCACATGTCAATGGCCCTTACCATCATCCTATTATTGGGTGGATGGATGATTTATTTCATTTTACTGACGCAGATTTACGTCATTGGTACGAGCAATATTATGTACCAAACAATGCAACAGTGGTTGTCATTGGTGATGTAGAACCTAAACAAATTTTTGAATTAGCACAAAAATATTTTGGTGCTATTCCTAAAAAGAATTTGCCTAAACCTTTGCCAAGTTCAGATATTGCACCATTAGGTGAAAGACGCATCAAAGTAGAATATGTTGCTGAACTGCCGTATTTGATGATGGGCTTTCAAGCGCCAAGTATGATGACCGCCAAAGAAGCCTGGGAGCCATATGCTTTGGCAGTATTAGCAAATGCGCTAGATGGGGGTGAAAGCGCTCGATTGGCAAAACATTTGATCAGAGAACAAGAAATTTGTGCAAGCTGTTATGCTCATTATGATTTTTTACAACGTTTTGATACACAATTTATTTTGAGAGGCACTCCCAGTGAAGGCACGTCTATTGCCAAACTAGAACAGGCCATTTCTGCTGAGTTAAACAACCTTAAAACACAAAAGTTAGACGCTAAAGAATTATCTCGAATCAAAACACAATTAATGGCAGAGGAAATTTTTAGCAAAGATGGCATTACTGATCAGGCTGAAGTGTTAGGTACATTTGAAAGTATCGGCAGTAATTGGCAAACTTCTCAACAAATGATAGATAAGATTCAAGCTGTCACAGCGGAGCAAGTTCAGCAAGTGGCACAAAAATATCTTATCAATAATCGGTTAACGGTGGCGGAATTAGTGCCCTTAAGACAGGAAAATCATGTCAAAAAGTAATTATACACGTCGAAAAAAATGGATAAGATGGGCGATTCTTTTGGTCAGCATCCCCAGTATTTTTTTCTTATTTCAACAATTTCAAGTATTTAATCAACCTAAAGAAAAAATAAGAGCCAATATGGTCAATCAATTATCTGGATACCAAAAAACACAGGGGGAGCTATTTACCCTAGAAAAGTGGACGTTGAATAATGGCACAAAGGTGCATTATGTCGATGCACCGACGCTGCCAATGGTAGATGTGTTATTAACCTTTGATGCAGGCAGTGCAAGAGATAAAGATAAACAGGGTGTGAGCTTATTAACCTGTGCGTTATTATCAGAAGGCACGGCTTCAATGAACGCTGACCAATTAGCAGAAACCTTAGAACAAGTGGGTGCACAATTCAGTTGCGATCCCGGTACTGAAATGGCAACCATTCGCTTAAGAACCCTAACAGACAAAAATAGCTTAGATACGGTAGTAGAGACAATATCAGCTTTATTAAAGGCGCCAGACTTTCCTAAAAAAGGGTTTGAGCGTGAACAGAAAAATGTTTTAATTGCACTTAAAAATGAAGCACAAAACCCATCCGCTATTGCCACTCGTGCTTTTTATGAAGGCATTTATCCTAATCAGCCCTACGCCAATCGCGTATTGGGCAATGAAAAAACGGTATCGTCATTGACTGTTAAAGATATTAAACGGTTTTTTGAACAACATTATGTCACTCAAAATTTGACGATGACCATAGTGGGTGCTTTAACACCAGAGCAAGCCAATCAAATGGCGGTGACTTTGACTGCAGGTTTAGCAGAAGGACACAAGCAAGAAAAAATCCCTGAGGTAAAAGCATTATCCCAAGCTTTTGAAAAGCGCATCGATTTTTCTTCATCGCAAAATCACATCATGATAGGCGCCCCAGGGCTCAAGTTTGTTGATCCCGATTATTTCCCCTTAGTATTGGGTAATCATATATTAGGCGGAAATGCTTCAGTCAGCCGAATTTTTACGATTGTACGTTCTGAGCAAGGTTTAGCGTATGATGCGCATTCTTATTTTATTCCTATGACGGAATTAGGACCATTTATTTTGGGCTGCCAAACAGAAAAAAGCCAAGCACCTAAAGCAATTGGTTTAATTAAGCAAATATTGCGTAATTTTATCGATAATGGCCCAACCCCCCAAGAATTGGAAGATGCTAAAAATAACGTGTTAGGTAGTTTTGCTTTACGATTTGACAGTAATCAAGCCATTGCTGAATATGTCAAAAATATAGGGTTTTATAATTTACCTATTGATTTTTATCATCAATATCGTAATCGCATCAAGCAAGTCACACAACAAGATATCGTCAAAGCTTTTCAGGCACGTGTGCATCCTGACAAAATGGCAGTGATTGTGGTAGGTGAAAACGCAGGAGATAAAGTTGCCTAAAGGTGAAGTAAGAATTATAGGCGGCAAATGGCGTTCTAGAAAAATAGCAGTACCTGACATGATAGGCTTAAGACCCACTCCAGATAGTGTGCGAGAAACGGTTTTTAATTGGTTACAACATGATATTGTGGGGGCGCGTTGCCTAGATTTATTTAGTGGCACAGGGGCGATGGCATTTGAAGCGCTATCAAGAGGGGCGAGCCAAGTTTGGCTAGTTGAACAAGCCAAACAAGTTTGTAAACATTTAGCGGATGCTGCACAAAAACTGCAAATAGAGCCCGATGCATATAAAATTATTCCTCAAGATGTCGTGCAATGGCTTACGCATGGTCAAATTGAAGAACCTTTTGATTTGGTTTTCATCGATCCCCCTTATCATCATGAGTGGTTAGCAAAAGTCTTGCCTTTGTTATTTTCACGTTCAGGTTTATTAAAGCCAAATGCTTTAATTTATATAGAATCTGAAAAAATGTTGTCATCTGAGCTATTACCGGCGGATGCACAAATATTGAAACACAAGAAAGCAGGCATGGTGCATTATTTTTTAGTTAGTGTAAGTAAATGAAAATATATTTAGTTGGCGGCGCGATTCGCGATCATTTATTAGGTAGAGCTGTCACTGAGCGTGATTGGGTCGTGGTGGGTGGTTCACCTGCTGATATGTTGGCACAAGGTTATCGTTCGGTGGGCAAAGATTTTCCTGTGTTTTTGCACCCCGACACACAAGAAGAATATGCTCTTGCTAGGGTCGAACGTAAAACAGCGCCTGGTTATCATGGTTTTGATTTTGTTTACGATGGGACAGTCACATTAGAAGAAGATTTATCTCGACGTGATTTAACCATCAATGCTATGGCACAAGACAGCGATACCCAAGACATTATTGACCCCTATCATGGCTTAGACGATCTCAAGCAAAAAAAATTAAGACATGTCACCGACGCGTTTCAAGAAGATCCCGTTCGTATCTTAAGGGTGGCTCGTTTTGCCGCTCGTTACCATAATTTGGGATTTACGGTTGCATCCGAAACAATGAATCTCATGACTGATATGGTAAAAGCAGGAGAGGTGAATGCACTGACTGCTGAACGTGTATGGAAAGAAACTTCGCGAGCTTTATTAGAACCCAATCCTGAAGTTTATTTACAAGTATTACGCGCTTGCGGCGCCTTAAAAATTATTTTTCCAGAAGTGGATAATTTATATGGTGTGCCTCAACCGCCTAAATATCATCCCGAAATTGATTGTGGCATTCATGCTGAATTAGTTTTGCAACAAGCGGCGTTGCTTTCAGCAGAATTACCCGTGAGATTTGCAGCTTTATGTCACGATTTGGGCAAAGCACAAACACCAGCC
>CAYSTH010000165.1:0-4010 GCA_964433995.1 uncultured Francisellaceae bacterium
GGTGCTCAACCAGTCCATTTTTTCAACAAATTGAAAATCTGCCTGCGTGTTATCAAATTGATACCATACAAACAAGCTGAGAATGAAGCAACCCAGCGAAACCCCTAGCGCAACCGATTTCACCAGCTGAGGTTTTTTATCCCCACCCAGAATAAAAAGCACCGCGCCCGCAAAAATGGGCACCCAAATTAACATCGACAACCAAGGCAAGGCCCACGCTTGATTCATAATTATCTGTCCAAACCTATTTATTTATAAAATTTATAACAACTGATCTTTTAATAACATTAATGCCAGCAAGCCCAATATCATGGCAAAGGCATAATGATAGATATATCCCGACTGGATATGGCGTACAAATTTAGACGTGGTGGCTACCACTTTTGCAGAACCATTCACTACCAATCCATCGATAAGCATTTTATCGCCCATTTTCCAACATACCCACCCAACAACTCGCACAAAAGGTGCTAGTAAATATTGGTTGAATAAATCAAAACCATATTTATGATTCAAGACTTGGAAAACAACAGGTACTTTAGATTGAATCAAAGCAGGTAATTTAGGGAATTTGACATAAGCCAACCAAGCCGTAAAGACACCTGCAAAACTTAACCATACCGGCAAACTTGTTAAACCATGCAATGCCATGGCCATAGGTCCATGATACTCGGCCTGTAAATGCGCCATACTAGGATGGAAAGGTGCATGCACCACAATGCTACTGCTAAAAAAGCCCATCACAATAGGCTCTAATAGAACATAACCTAATATCACTGAAGGAATAGATAATAAGATCAAAGGTAAACCCACTACCCATGCTGGTTCGTGCACATGCGATTCGGTTTCTTTGTCCATTCTTGGCTGAGTATGGAACACCACAAATAATAATCTAAAGCTATAAAGTGCTGTCACAAACACACTAAACAAGACAGCGTAATACGCCATTTTTGCGCCTGGTAAGTGAGATAAGGCAACTGCCTCGATAATCAAATCTTTAGAGTAAAAACCTGAAAATAAAGGGAATCCCATTAAAGCCAGTGAACCTAAGAACATCGTGACATAGGTAATGGGTAGCTTTTTAGCCAATCCGCCCATTTTCCAAATATCTTGTTCATGATGCATGGCCATAATCACCGAACCTGCCCCTAAGAACAAAAGTGCTTTAAAAAAGGCATGCGTCACCAAATGAAACATGGCAACAGGATAAGCAGAAACGCCTAAAGCAACCGTCATGTAACCTAATTGAGACAATGTTGAATAAGCAATAATGCGTTTAATATCATTTTGGATGACACCCAATAAACCCATAAAGAAACAGGTTATCGCACCAATACATAGTACTACGCTAAGCGCCACATCACTTAATTCAAATAGCGGTGACATTCTCGATACCATAAAAATGCCCGCTGTCACCATTGTTGCAGCATGAATTAAAGCAGAAATAGGTGTAGGACCTTCCATCGAATCAGGTAGCCATACATGCAAAGGCACTTGTGCCGATTTACCCATGGCACCAATAAATAATAAAATACAAACCACTGTAATGGCAGACCAGCCAAGTGTTTCTAAACCAAATGCATGGATAGTGGGATTGGCTGCTGCCACTGTACCAACATGACTAAAGACTGTTTGATAATCTAAGCTATTAAACAACCATAATATGCCCGCAATACCCAATAAAAAACCAAAATCGCCCACTCTGTTGACTAAAAAAGCTTTTAAATTAGCAAAAATAGCTGTTTCGCGCTTATACCAAAACCCAATGAGTAAATACGAGGCAACCCCTACTGCTTCCCAACCAAAAAAGAGCTGCATAAAATTATTGGACAGCACCAGCATTAACATGGAAAAAGTAAAAAAGGCAATATAGCTAAAAAAGCGTTGATAGCCTGGGTCTTCTTCCATATAACCAATGGTATAAATATGTACCATCCAAGAAACAAAGGTCACCACCAATAACATGGTAATAGATAACTGATCTAAGTAAAAACCCACACGAATGGGAATATCTGCTATCGTTGCCCAGGTATACCAAGTTAAATCTAATGGCATCACAAAAGCTTTATCTATAAAGGCTTGTTTGGCTAACCATACAGATAAGAAAAAAGACACAGCGACCATGCATACCGTTAATCTATGTGTGTTTTTTCTACCCAAATTTTTACCGAATAGACCAGCAATCACTGCGCCAAATAACGGTAACCCAACAATACTTATGCATTCATATAAAACGGTTTGACCCACGTTTCTATCCTCGTGACTAGCCTTTTAAGTAATCTAACTCTTGTACATTAATCGTTTTCTTGGTTCTAAATAACATAACTAAAATCGCCAAGCCTATTGCCGATTCTGCAGCTGCTACTGTGAGAATAAAAAAGACGAATATTTCACCTGACATATTGTTCAAAAATTTAGCGTACGCGATAAAATTGGTGTTCACCGCTAAAAGCATTAACTCGATACACATCAACAGCAAAATCACATTTTTACGGTTAATAAAAATGCCCGCCATCGAAATCGAAAATAAAATAGCTGAAAAGATAAGATAATGATTTAAGGTAATTGCCTGCAGCATAACTATTTCCCAACCGATATAATTTTGAGTCGACTTGCTTTATTCGCTTTTACTTGATCATTTGGATGTAAGGCTTTGGTTTCACGTCGGCCTCTAAAAGTTAATCCAATTGCTGCAATAATCGCAACGGTTAACAACAAGCCGGCGACTTCAAAAGGCAGCAAGTGCTGTGTATATAATAATTCACCCAAAGCTTTAATATTACTGTAATCCGCCGGCACTGGTAGCAGTACGGGAGACACCACTTTGTCTTTTAAGAAAGCTAAAATAAGCACCATCACAAATGCCACAGAAACAAAAACCGCTAAAGGGAAATAACGAACCAATTTTTGTTTATTGGCATTCAACTCCACGTCGAGCATCATCACCACAAACAAAAAGAGCACCATCACTGCGCCCACATAAACTAAAACTAACACTATTGCTAAAAATTCAGCTTGTGCCAACAACCATAATCCGCTCGCTGCCACAAAACTTAATACTAAAAATAAAGCTGAATGCACAGAGTTTTTAGATAAAATCACCATCAAGCTGGCCAAAATAGCCATGCTGCCAAATATATAAAACAAAGCTGTATGAATTAATGTGCCTAATTCCATTCTTTATATCACTCTATCGGTAAGGTGCATCTTCTGCACGTTCGGTTGCAATTTTTTGTTCATACTTATCGCCAATGGCTAAAAGTAAGTTCTTATCTAAAATATTTTGACCGCGTGCCAAAAGAGCAAATTCAGATTCGCTGGTTTCAACAATTGAATCAACAGGGCAAGATTCTTCACAAAACCCACAATAAATACACTTAAATAAATCAATTTCATAACGTGTGGTTCTTCTCGAACCATCCGCTCTTTGCTCGGATTCAATCGTAATAGCAAGTGCAGGACAAACCGCTTCGCATAATTTACAAGCAATACAACGCTCTTCTCCATTGGGATAACGTCTCAGTGCATGCACCCCTCTAAATCTTGCTGATTTAGGTGTTTTTTCTTCGGGATATTGCACCGTTACTTTGCGTTTAAATAAATGCTTACCTGTTTGTTTTAGACCAACAAGCAGTTCAAATAAAGTAAAACTTTTAATCAGCTGTTTGAGCTTTGTTAACATGTGCTTTCCTCTAGGCAAACCAAGGGCTTACGTGAAACTTAACCATGAACCCAACTACCACTATCCACACAAGGGTAATTGGAATAAAAACCTTCCAGCCCAACCGCATGATTTGATCGTAACGATATCTTGGAAAGGTTGCCCTAAACCATAAATAAATAAATAAAAACACACCCGTTTTTAGTGCAAACCACACCAAACCCGGTACCCCATTAAAAAATTCACCCAAAACAGGTATGCCTTCGAAAGGTGACAACCAGCCACCTAAAAACATAATGGCAGCCAAAGCAGACACTAAAATCATGTTGGCATATTCTGCCAAAAAGAA
>CAYSTH010000166.1:0-4009 GCA_964433995.1 uncultured Francisellaceae bacterium
GCGTGTTGGGAAAGGCAATAAACACTTTTTTAGCGAACCTAGCTAACACCCTGTTAGTGAGACCTGCAATGGCATTTTGCTCGTGTACATACAAAGGAATGCCCAATAACCAAGCTGCAAGGCCTCCTGGTCCTGCAACAAAACCTCCCATGGAAATAACACCATCTGGTTTTAATTGGCGTAAAATACGGCGTGCCTGCCAAATCGCTTTGATTAAAATAAGAGGCATTAACAACGTTCTCAATATACCTTTGCCTCGAAGCGATTTAACTTCAACAGGATAAAAAGCAATGCCTTGAGCCGTCACTAAATGATGTTCTATGCCTGTGGGTGTGCCTATCCAATAGACTTCATGACCTTTTTTACACAGCTCCTGTGCTACTGCAATACCAGGTATCACATGCCCACCTGTGCCCCCAGCCATCATCACATATTTTTTAGATGTATTAGTCACGGGCATATTGCTCTCTAAATAATTTTCGTCGATTGTAATAAGGTGAATGTTGTAGTCGGTTTTGATAATCGACTTTTAATAATAAGCTTACGGCCACACACATGACCACTAAACTAGAACCACCATAACTAATAAAAGGCAAAGTCAGCCCTTTAGTGGGCAACACTCCCGTGTTGACGCCTATGCTAATCAGGGCCTGTAATCCTATCCATAACACCACACCATAGCAGATAAAACCGCCAAATATTTCGTTTCTATCGACAGCGGCCATGCCTATTTTGAACCCCCTGAACACAAATAGGCCGTATAATCCAATCACACCTACTGCGCCAATCAAGCCTAATTCTTCGGCCAAGACAGCAAAAATAAAATCGGTATGTGCTTCGGGTAAATAAAATAATTTTTGAACACTGCTACCTAGTCCAACACCAAACCATTCTCCTCGTCCAAATGCGATTAAAGCTTGTGTTAACTGATAACCTGTATCAAATTGATCGGCCCATGGATTTAAAAAAGAGGTCATCCGTTGTAATCGGTAAGGAGCTGAAATGGCTAAAAAACCTAATGCACTCGCAGCAACTGCTACCAAAGCAGCAAACCAAGTTAAGCGTACACCACCTAAAAATAATAATCCTAACGTCGTGCCAGTTATCACCACGGTGGCACCAAAATCGGGCTCGAGTAATAGTAATCCTCCCATCATGCCTAAAATCACCAAAGGCACAAAAAATCGAATCACATTTTTTTGTAAACTCACTCCATATTTTGCAATATAATGTGACATAAAAATAATCATACCAAATTTGGCTATTTCAGATACTTGAACTGCCGTAATACCCAGGTTTAACCAACGAGTAGACCCATTCACCGTTTTGCCTAAACCGGGAATAAAAATAACAATCAATAACCCCATTGCTCCAAATAAAGCAAAAATAGACAATTTTTGAATGGTTTTAAGAGACATACCCCATAAAATAATAGACGAGACGATGCCTAAAAAAATAAAGGCCGCTTGATGCATCGCATAATAAAAAGGCTGTGAGGTGGTTTTGTGCGCCACACTAATTGAACTGGATGTCACCATCACCAAACCTAAGATAACAATAGAAATCAACGCTGCGAGTAAATAAGGATCTAACACCCAAGATTCTACACGTCCTTTTGGTGCAAATTGCCCATCGGGCGGCATATTTTTTTCTGTTGCTATCACATTGTCCATATTTTGCTTATCTTATATCATCAATTATTTTCGATTTTATTATAGTCCTGACCAAGCTTGCCCACACAAGCCCTAAAATGCTCACCTCGAGCAATATAGCTAGGGTATTGATCCCAACTAGCACAAACGGGCGATAATAAAACAATGTCTCCAGCTTTAGCGAAACTTTGTGCGATTGGTACGGCTTTATCCAAGGTTTCAGCCATATAACTAGATATATGCTTTGGTATCACCTCTGCTATTTTAGGTGCATCTCTACCAATTAAGACAACTGCTTGTACATATTTTTCAAGAATATAGGTTAATTGACTAAAATCGGCACCTTTGCCATCGCCACCTGCTATCAAAATAATTTTACCTTTTCCTAAAGTAGGACCAAGACCTTCAACACTGGCTATGGTCGCCCCAAGACTTGTCCCTTTAGAATCATTAATAAACTGAACTTGATTAATATCAGCAACCCATTCACAACGATGTGGCAGACCAGTAAAACGATTTAATACTGCCAAAATATCTGACGTAAATGGAATATTTAACGATTGTAATAATGCCAAGCTTGTTAGGATATTGGCATAATTATGTTGTCCCATGAGCTTGATACTGGATACCGGTAGTATTTTTTGCGTACCCAAAGCCAAAAATACCTGATTCGAATCTGATACCAGACCAAATTGATTTTCTTCAGGGGTATCTAATCCAAAAGTCATGCTTGAATGTTGATGAGGATTCAGACCAGGGAAATTAGGCAGTGTGGCTTTATCTTCTCTGTTGTAAACCCATTTATCTGCTAGAGCATAAATACGTTGTTTTATCGAAGCATATTCTTCTACGCTACCATTATATCTATCTAAATGATTGGGGCTAATATTTAAAATCGTCGCCACAGAAAGAGAAAGACTATAGGTGGTTTCTAGCTGAAAACTAGATAATTCTAAAACAAAGTAAACTTGGGTATTTGCCAAATTTTGATTTTTGGCTACTAAATTATCCAACGCTGTTAACACCGGCAAACCAATATTTCCTGCCACAATCACTTCTATTTCTTGATGAGGATAAAGAGAGGATTGTTGAACAGCATAAGCCGATAATAATTCGCCTACCAGCGTAGTCACTGTACTTTTGCCATTAGAACCTGTGATGCCAATAATATGGTGTTGCGGGCAGTGCTTTTTAACTTCTTGCGCAAAAAATTCCACATCACCCATGATCGTTTTACCGTTTGCTTTGGCTTCTTGAATCACAGGATGAGCAATCGCCACTCCTGGGCTCACAATGAGGGTTTGTACAGCTGGCATATTAAAAAAGGCAGGATCAAAGTCGCCTAAAGATAAGCCTTTCAATAAGCCATTTGACTCAAATTCTGCTTTAAACTTATCTATTTCAGGTGGATTAAGGCGAGAATCGGCGATATAGAAAGGGATATTCCGTTTGGATAAATAGGACGCAACAGATAGACCAGATGCCCCCAAACCGACAATTAAAACTGGATTGCCAGACATAATTGAGTTAATCGACATATTATAATTCAGGCCCTTTATGCTGATAATCCTAAAGTGGACCAATAATACGCAATTTCAGTTTGGGAGTAAAATGAGACTTACCCTAAAAATACAACTTAAAAGTGATAACTAAATGAATTTGGATTTTCTTGCATTTCGGTATCTTCTTGCTTTTTTTGTCTTTTGTTTTGCCTATGTTGATCAACATCATTATCAGCCCTTCTTTTAGGTATAAAGGGTGCAGGAGCTGGTGCAGCAGGTGAAAACACAACTGGCACGCCGGATTGTTCGATTATCCCCTGCTGTATTTTTGCCTGTTCAGCGATTTTCATGCTAACCAAGCTTTCAAATACGCACTTTAAGTCTTGGTTTATTAAACAGGCATACCAGGCCGGAAAAGTTTGACATAATGTCTGCATCTGTTCCTGAGAGATCGTCAATTCACCAGTGTTATTAAAAACAATAGGATAAAAAATCTCTGCTAATTTATTTCTGCAAGCCATCAATTGCTGCTCAAATTCAAACAAAATATCCATACATTCTTTTTTATAAATACTTAAATCTGATTCTTGCATAGCGGCTAATAAACGAAAAATAGTTTCTTTGTTGCCAGATTGCAAGCTTAAAATAAAGGAATTAATGCCATGACAAGAAGTAGCATACACATTGGCACCTCGATTAAGAAGCAAATCAACAATGTCGGTATGTCCACACCAAGCTGCAAAAAATAGCGCCGTTTTGCCTTCCATATCTTGGATTTCTAAATTCATATTTTGATCTAAAAGAAATGCAACAATATGTGCTTGTCCTTTCCAAGCCGCAACCATTAAGAGATTT
>CAYSTH010000167.1:0-3969 GCA_964433995.1 uncultured Francisellaceae bacterium
CTTACTCCACTTATTATTTAGTCTGTATTTTTAATGATAAATAGATTTTTCAGACAACATAACGGTTGCTGCAATACTGGCTTTATACATCACAAATGGATCTGCATGATGTAATGCTTTTTTAATGTCTTTAATATGTGGATTAAAATGGCCTACTTTGTGCCAATAATCAGATAAATTGTCGATGGTTTCTCTTAAAAAAAATAAATATTCATTGAAGCTTTGTTGCTTTTCAATTACTTTTTCCATGAAATTTATGCCTTATTGTTTTATAAAAAAGAATCATTCGGATTAAAATATAAACGTTTTAATGGTTCCCATGATACCGCCCAATACACCTGTCCAAACGACTAACCAACCTAAAGGTGCCGATACCATATCATGAACTAAATCTTTTACTTTAACAGGTGTGAGCGCACGTAAATGAATATCAACAACCTGTTCTATTTTTATAATCAAATTTTTTGCCATCGCCTTACTATCGGTTGACGCAATCAATTTATCACGCACCGTTTTGCTATGACTGTATTTTATAATGATTTTTCTAATTTTATTTTTGAACCCATCTCTTAAAGGTTCAAGCCGGTCTTGTCCGCCTGCTAATTTTATCATGCCTCCTACTGGAGATTCGATAATCGCATCTACTGTGGCTTCATATAATTCATCATAATCTAAGCACTCATCAAGATGGCTAAAATCAAATAAAATTTCACCACCATGAGACATCAGCATTTCTTCAACTGTTTCTGGAGAAAAAAATTCTCTCATAATAAACATTTTGATGGATGCTTTAAATTCGTCAAATCGATTTAAAATCAGCCTTGAAAACATTATCTGCAAAGCAAATGAGTTCGCCAAAGCACAAACCAAGGCAAATGAACCCGCATTTGTCATTAGCTCTCCTACCAAAGGAGAAGGGAAAAACAAACCAGCAAAAATAATAGATAAACTTGTTAAACTAGTTAATAAACTTTTCAAATTTCAATCGGCACGCATTCAGCGACGTTTTTTTATTAGATTTACTAGTTTTATCTTTTTTTTTAGCCAAGAATAAAGACTGTTTGGCTAAACAGTTAGAAATTTACCAAATAATACCAAAAAATGGACAAAAAAGACAAGCTATAAAGGTTATCTAGCAGACTAAAGGTTGCAATTAAAGGGTAAAATGCCCTATTTCTTCAAAGGGCTACTTTGTTCATTTAAAGCTTGCTCACGCCGATGTTTCAACCATTCTGCTTCTTTTCGCATAATATGCTGGATGAGCCTATCAGTATCTTGAGGACGAATCACCTCAATTTGCAATCCAAGACTATAAATTGAACCTGTTTGATCTTTTTTGTCACAATAAATGACTCGGGATAATAAAGTAATAAAAGTATATTGCGGCAATAAAATAAGTTCTGTTTTAACTAAATCCCCTTCCATATAGGCAATATGAGAATCAATGCCAAGACCATTCGCACTTAGATTAATTGGTTGCGCAGGATGGTTAAAAATCGTTTGACAATTTACCGCTAATAATCGAGCCAATTGATTGATTTTGACGTTTAGTAAATCGACGACATTCACCCAATCTGCACTCAAGGTTTTATTATTAAATAAAACCGCCTGTAATTCAGATTCGAATTTAAAAAATCGTTTAAACACATCATCTTGATAATAATTTTGATCGTAAATATCTTTTTTTACTTGCGCTAAATCTTCTTGTGTTATCGTCTCTAAATGAATAATACCTTCATCTTGAATGCGAAAAAAACTGCCGCCTTTGATCACTCATGATGATTATCCTCTTGGCCGTTATTTTGTTTCATCAATCCTTGCTTCATGATTCTATCAGGATTGTTTTCTTTTAATAATTTCTCAGTATTTTCTAACCCTTTGGGCATATCTGGTATAGAAGTAATATCCTCAGAAGGTTTTTGATACTTCGGTGACTCCCCTTGCTCTATTTCTATTTCTATTCGTCTGTTATGACGTCGATGTTCTGCGGAATCATTTGGAAATAGAGGCCTTGTTTCACCATAAGCCACCACTTCTAACCTTTCTGGTGCAATACCATCATATAATGTTAATTCGTGTAAAACTGAAACTGCCCTTGCTGCGGATAAATCCCAATTTGAACGATACTGATTTGTATTAATAGGCACATTGTCAGTATGACCAGATATCGTAATGAGCCCTGGTGTTTTGCTAAGATACCCTCTGATTTTTTGAAAGACTGCTAAACTTTCAGGTCGTATCACCGCACCACCTGATTCAAATGAACCTTGTTCCATGACTCGAATAATCACTCGAGAACCTTCTACTTCTATTTCAATATTTCCTTTTAAAATTTCATCTGACATCTCTTTTGCCATCTGAAATGCAAGCATTTTTGACTGATCTGATGCTTTGTCTCCACCAGTACCTGTTATTTTATCCGCTTCGTTCTCCTTAAGCCCTGCCCCGCCTTTACTGTCGCCTCCTTTGCCCTTATCAAAATCTAATGTATTCTCATATTCACGGGTGGTGCTTTGTTTGACCTCATTTAACGGAGTGGGTTCAGGTGCTGCTGGGCTAAATTCTTTGGCAATAATACTGGTTCCTCTTGGAATTTCCAGGACAGGAATATCTCTTTGCACACCAAATGCTTTTTCCATTGAACCGGCTATTTGTTTAAATTTCGCGCCATCTTGTTGAGAAAAGGATAGTAACAGAACAAAAAACGACATCAATAAAGACATGAGATCGGCAAATGACACAAACCAATGGGGTAAATGAACGACCGCGGGTTCTGGAACCTCGTCTTCTCCACCACCACCTCCATGGCCGCCACCTGACATATCTTAAGCCGCTTTATCTGCTTTATCGCGTGCACGCGAGGGAAGGTAACTTTTTAGATTTTCTTCAATCACTCTAGGATTTTGACCTGCTTGAATACCTGATAACGCATCAATTACTAAAGCTTTGGCTAAACGTTCCTGATTACTACGAAGTTCGAGTTTATCGGCAATAGGGTAACAAACCATATTGGCCAATACCGCACCATATAGTGTTGCCAAGAGCGCAATAGACATAGCGGGACCAATACTTTTAGGATCGCTCATATTACCCATCATAAGCACCAATCCAATCAAGGTACCTACCATTCCCATAGCAGGTGCCAAATCGGCAATCGCACGAAAGAGCTTTTGAGCCCACATATGTCTTTCTAAGGTAAGCGTCATTTCTTTAGATAACATGCTTTTCACAATTTCATGATCATGGCCGTCTATCAGCAATTGCACCCCTTTTTTCATGAAGGCATTGTTGATTTCTTTGCCTTCTAAAGAGAGTAAGCCCCCTTTTCTGGCGGCATCGGCAATTTCAACCGCCTGGGTAATAAATTCATCCGGCTTAAATTTTGATGTCTTGAAAATGCCTACTGCAGCCCCTAAACCACCAAAAAACTCTTTAAAGCCAACACGAATAAGGGTCACGGTAAACGAACCAATAAACACCACACAAACAGGGTGAAAATTATAAAAAGTACTAAATCCGCCACCGTCTAACATCAGATAACAGAGAACAGATATACTGCCTATAAAGCCCAGTATGGTTGCGATATCCACAGGTTTTTATCCCTCCGACATGATTGCGCTCCGTGCTAATATATTTATTTTAGCTGACCAATTAACTTCATTCAAAAATTATTAAATACAGTTAAATAACTACTGCTGTTTTTATCAGTTTAAAACGCGCTAAGATTGACCAGCATAAGATAGTAAGGTACCTTCTTGCATGATAGTTTTTCTGCATAAGTTAGTAGCTGGGACAGTTCGTTATGGCACGCTCAAGTCGTTCAAATAAATCTTTAAATTTTGAAAAATCTCTAGAAGATCTTGAATCTATTATCGAAAAAATGGAAGGTGAGCAACTCACTTTAGATGATGCGCTCAAACACTTTGAAACCGGCGTTAACCTTGCAAAACAGTGCCAAACTACCTTGGC
>CAYSTH010000168.1:0-3958 GCA_964433995.1 uncultured Francisellaceae bacterium
GGCTAAAAGCTGAATGGGTGTAGTTTTTTTAAAAAAAGATTTATTCAACAAAGCCAATATAAATATAAATATCCATGATCCCGCTGCATTATTTATAAATTAATTACTAGCATCAGTGTTCATGTGAATACCTCCTTTTCTTCAAAATAATCCATCAAGCTAGTTGTAAATCTAACCACAAAAAATATTCGGTTAATTTAACACAGCCTAAATAAAATGCAACTCTGGCTCTCTTGCAAATATCATCGATTTGACGAAGAATAGACGCCAACTAGCATTCCGTTATTACTAAAATTTTTTTTAAATGAGAAGAATCCATGCGCTAGGGAAGCAGTTTTTTTCACCCCCTATAAAACTCCAAATTGAAGTTTGTTTAGAAAGGTCTTTTTATGCATATTCGCTTTCGTTGGCCTTGGTTAATCGCAAGCATATTTGCAATGAGCTTGTTTTGTTCTCTTGGCTGTTGGCAATTACAACGTTATCAAGATAAAAAAACATGGGTACAAGCCCAAATTAAAGAAGAAATAGAAGGCACTTTTTTAGATAGCCCACTTATTTTTATTGATAATAAAATCATGCACCAAACACCAGGTTATGAAGTGATTCAAGGCTTTAGACTTAACAATACCACCTCTCCTCAACAAGTTGTGTTGATATCAAGAGGTTGGATTGCACAACCCAAAAATACACTAGGGCATCATGATAGAAGCCATTTGCCTGTCATTACCACTCCCGAGCCAAATAATCATACTTCGACACCTGTTCATCTCCACACTAAATTAGTTAAAGTTCTTGAACCTAAATATGGTATAAGCCACTTAGAAAATTTTAAAATAGCTGGTCAAATAACAACTGTTCGCGCTTCAAGACTAGATATGTCTGAAATAAAAAAAATATTCGAGAATGAAGATAATAAACTTAACTTAACTACGGCACATTATTATTCTTTAGAAAAAGATTCTGAATATCAATTAAGCGCATTACCTGAGGTAAGCACTTGGTTAAATCCTCATAAACATTTAGGATATGCGGTTCAATGGTTTGCTTTTTGTTTTCTCACCTTATTTTTATTTATTCGATTTGGAAAAAGCAGTACACTACTGGCTGGAAAAATTGACTAGGTGGCGATGATGTTAAATCGTTCATATAAAAAATATTTTGTGTTAGCTGGCCTATTTGCTCTATTTGTTTTGCCTTTTGGATCTGCTTGGTTTATTTACCATTCACCTCAGGTTCATCAATTTGCCAAAAAAAATCATGGCACCTTACTTTCTCCCATTCATAATTTATATGCCCAAAATTGGCACGATATTGAGAGCCAAAATAACCTCAATAAAGCCGACTTGGAAGGAAAATGGGGCATATTGCTCGTTAGTTACCCATCTTGTCATCACCCTAATCATCTCGTGAACCCTATTGTAGAAAAAAGATGGAAAGAACTCGATAAAGTCAAAGTGTCCTTAGGTAAAGATCAAAATCGTCTTACTCTAGTGCAAGCTTTTCCTGGATTAAACACGCCTTTAGGGCAACAAGAAGGTGATTTATATTTATTCGACCCCTTCGGAAACATTGTGCTGCACTATACAGCCACCCAAGATAGTCGAGATCTTAGAAAAGATTTAAAACGGTTGCTTCATGCATCAAACATAGGATGATGACATGTTTCTTTCTCAAAAATTAGCAAAATACGCTGCTTTATTGGCTCTTATTGTTGTTGTGGTGGGCGCATATACCAGGCTAACCGATGCGGGATTGGGATGTCCTGATTGGCCAGGGTGCTATGGTCAACTGCTGGTACCTGAATCAGAGATTGATTTGCATGCCGCTTCTGCTCTTTATCCTGATCAACCTGTCGAGGCAACCAAAGCCAAAACCGAAATGCTACATCGATATCTTGCCTCTAGCTTAGGCTTTCTTATATTAATACTCGGTTTTTTGGGTTTAAAAGCGTCTGATCGCCGAATCAAAATATTAAGTCTAAGCTTGGTTGCCTTGGTGATATTTCAAGGACTATTAGGCATGTGGACGGTGACATTAAGACTTTTTCCCACTGTCGTGATGGGGCATTTATTAGGTGGTTTAACCACGCTCAGTTTATTGTGGTTATTATTTTTAATGTATGCTCAACAGCATACTCCATCTCAACAAATACACCCTATTCACCCTTCTCGTGCATTAAAAATATTCAGCGTTTTTTCATTGGTTGCTGTCATCATTCAATTGGCGTTAGGTGGCTGGACCAGTGCTAACTATGCCTCACTTGCTTGCCCAGATTTTCCCAGTTGTTTGGGCCAATATTGGCCAACCCAGCTCGATTTTTATCAAGCTTTTAATTTTTTCTCTGGAATTGGTTTAAAATTCCCAACGTTAGCCATAGATAATGATGCGCGTTTGACCATACACTTTATGCACCGTTTATGGGCAATTGTGGTTTGTATCAGTATTTTATTGACTTGTTTTAAATTATGGCAACACAAACTCAATCGCTTTGCTTGGTTTTTATTATTTGTTTTATCTGTTCAAATCGGGCTAGGCATAACCAATGTATTGGCTAAATTGCCCTTATCTATTGCCGTGATGCATAACGGCGTGGGCGCCTTATTATTGCTAACGCTCGTCACCCTTAATTTTAAAATATGTCGTGAGTTACCGTGACCAAGTTTACAGACTATTATCAACTCACCAAACCCAAAGTTGTGTATTTAATGATCATCACAGCCTGGGTGGGCATGATTTTGGCCACACAACAATATACTATCGATATTATTCAAAAAATGTTTTGGGGAACTTTGGGCATTGCTCTGAGTGCAGGTAGTGGCGCAGTTTTTAATCATCTTATCGAGCATCATATCGATGCTCGTATGCATCGGACACAAGCAAGACCTGTTGCTTCAGGTAAATTAACTTCTCGACAAGCTTTATTTTTTGGCTTGGGCATTGGCACATTAGGTTTGAGCATTTTATTGATTTTTACCAATGTGACAGCGACTATACTCACTTTTTTATCTTTGTTTGGTTATGCGATTATTTATACGATTTATTTAAAACGTACCACACCTCAAAACATTGTGATTGGTGGTGCTGCAGGTGCTGCCCCACCTTTGCTCGGTTGGTCGGTGATTTCAGGCACGGTTGATCCGCATGCTTTATTATTAGTCTTGATTATATTTGCTTGGACACCTCCTCATTTTTGGGCATTGGCCATTCATCGCAGACACGAATATGCCAAAACACCTTTACCCATGTTGCCTATTACGCATGGCGTAAAATACACTAAATTAAATATTATTTTGTATACCTTATTATTAATATTGGTTTCTATTTTGCCTTATTTAACAGGCATGAGTGGTATTATTTATCTTGTTTCGGCATTAGGGTTAGGTGCGGGTTTTTATTATCATGCCCATTTATTATATAAATCTCCCGATGAAAAAAATGCCATGACCACTTTCGGGTATTCGATATTATATTTATTTGGGTTATTTATTGCCCTATTGCTCGACCATTATATTATAAAATAAATTGACACATGGATGATAAAAATGAACGCATTAAATAAAAACACCGTCTTTGTGATTGTGGTATTGGTTTTAGCCTTAGGTATTGGCATAGCCCGTAACAAAAACTTAACAGGTACACAAAAAGCAGGTGCACTAGGGCAACATCACATGGGATCTGGTTCTGTCTCAGCCCTGCAAACAAAAACTTTACCCCCTTTTGAATTAACCGAAGTATTATCTGGCTTGGCTTTTACACATGAGCAATTACATCAAAAATGGTCTTTTTTATTTTTTGGTTATAGCGCCTGCCCGGATGTTTGTCCAAAAACGATTGGCACCCTTAATCAAATTTCTACCGCATTAAAAAATCAACCTGGCATACAATATTTATTTATTAGCATCAATCCAGAAAAAGACACGCCTGAAAAATTAGCCGAATTTTTGAATCAAGACAGATT
>CAYSTH010000169.1:0-3901 GCA_964433995.1 uncultured Francisellaceae bacterium
GACAAAGAAGCCAACGCATCTAAACCTGGTAAAAAACCTGTGATATGCGTTGGAGTATCGGCAAGTGCCGCTAACATCACACTTCGATGAGAAAGAGATTTATCTCCAGGTATCTCAACTTCACCATATAACATCTGACATGGCTCAACCACCACTTCCATGTTATCGGTGCTTTTGCTCAAATTGCTGTAGTAATTTAATCAATGCTTGTACCCCTTCGAGTGGCATCGCATTATACATGCTGGCTCTAAAGCCTCCTTTCACACGATGGCCTTTTAATTGCATAAACCCTTGTTGAGTGGCTAAAGCCAATAATTCTGGCTCTAATGCTCTATTTTTAATATTGAAAGGAACATTGATTCTTGAACGTGATGACATATGAACATTGTTCACATAAAAATCACTATTGTCGATATAATCATAAAGCAAGCTCGAGCGTTTTTCTGATAAGGCTTGCATTGCACTTAACCCGCCTTCAGCTATCATCCATTCAGTGATGAGATGTGCGACATAACAGGCAAACACAGGGGGCGTATTGTACATAGACTTCGTTTCAGCCATTAAACCAAAATCTAAAATAGCTGGAATGGGCTTATCTGCTTGCTTTAACCAAGATTGGCGAATAATTAAAACACATACGCCTGCTATGCCTAAGTTTTTTTGCGCGCTCGCATAGACAGCTCCCATCTTGGACCATTCAATTGGTTTAGATAAAATAGAAGAAGTCATATCGACAACCAGATTAGGTTGCGCTTGATTTGCTAAAATAGGTGTATTTAAAAATTCTACCCCTTCTATGGTTTCATTATCAGTGTAATGAATATATTTAGCATCCGGCTTTAAATGCCAAGCATCTGTGGGTGGAATAATACCATCTGGTGCAGTGGACACATCTAACGCAACATGAACATCTGCAAACTTTTTCGCCTCGAGTGCTGCCTGGTTAGACCAATGTCCTGTGACGATATAATCTGCTTTTTCATTATCTTTTAATAAATTGAGCGGCATTGCCGAAAATTGTGCTCTTGCCCCGCCATGCATAAACAGCACAGAAAAATCAGAGGGAATAGAGAGCAATGTTCTCAGGTTTTGTTCTAGGCCTAAAAACATGTCTTCAATCTCTTTGGTACGGTGACCAAATTCCATGACAGACATGCCATTTTTCCAATCTAACAATTCATGCTGTATTTTTTTTAATACTGCTTGGGGCAGCATTGCTGGCCCCGCGCCAAAATTCCATATTTGCGTCATATTTATAATTTAATTTTCTGAAGGTAAAACTTGATCATTATCGCCTTCGACATCTAGATCAGAAGCTGATTCATCTAAATTTTGCCCCTCTTCTTCAATGTCTATCTCTGCAATTCTTTGCAAACCAACCAATTTTTCGGTTTCTTGCAAGTTGATTAGGGTCACCCCTTGCGTATTACGACCTACTAAAGAAATGTCATCGGCTCTGATACGTACCAAAGTACCACCATCTGAAATCAACATCACTTCTTCTTTAGGTAAGACAGAAACCGCACCAACAACTTTACCATTTCTTTCGGTGGTTTGAATGGAAATCACACCCTGTCCAGCTCGGCCTTTTACAGGGAATTCATCTATGGATGTTCGTTTACCATAGCCATTTTCGGTAGAAGTTAAGATGGCACTACCCGGTTCGGCAATAATCAATGAAATGACACTTTGATCATCTTGCAGTTTAATGCCTCGAACCCCTCTGGCCGTTCGTCCCATGTCTCTGACATCTTCTTCACTAAAGCGAATGGCTTTACCCGCATCACTGAATAATAAAATGTCTTTGCCGCCATCTGTTAGTTGCACGCCCACTAGCTCATCATTTTCATTCAGATCTAGCGCAATTAGCCCTGTGCTTCTCGGACGAGAAAACTCAGTGATCTCCACTTTTTTGACTGTGCCAAATTTTGTGGCCATAAAAATATACTTAGCATTATCTAAGTCTTTTAAAGGCAGAATGGCTGTGATGCGTTCATTCGCAGATAACGGCAATATATTCACGATAGGTTTACCGCGCGCTATACGAGATCCTTGCGGCAATTGATATACTTTCAGCCAATAAACCTTACCGATTGAAGAAAAACACAGAATGGTATCGTGTGTGTTGGCAATTAATAATTGCTCGATAAAATCTTCATCTTTTACGGTTGTGGCGGCTTTACCCTTACCACCTCGTCTTTGCGCAGCGTAACTGGCTAATGGCTGAGTTTTGGCATATCCCGCATGAGACAAAGTCACCACACAGTTTTCAGGCTCAATTAAATCTTCGTGAGAAAAATCAAGTTGATTATCGATGATTTCTGTTTTTCTGCTATCACCAAATTCGTCTCTTAATTTGATTAACTCGTCTTTGATCACTTGCATCAATAATTCAGGTGAACGCAAAATTTCTAAAAGATGATGTATTTCTTTTAAAATAGCTTCGTATTCTTCAAAGATTTTTTCTTGTTCTAAACCGGTTAAACGATGTAGTTTGAGCTCAAGAATAGCCTGTGCTTGTGCTTCGGATAACTTATAGCCTTTTTCGACTAGTCCATATCCATCTGGCAATTCATCAGGACGAATCGCAACATCTACCCCTGCTTTAGCCAACATGCCTTCAACAACCGTTGCTTCCCAAATTTCGGCCAATAATTTTGTTCTGGCTTCTTGTGTGGTTTTAGCTGATTTAATTAAGGCAATAACCGGATCGATATTCGCAAGCGCAACCGACCAGCCTTCTAAAATATGCGCACGCTCACGTGCCTTTTTCAGTTCATAAGTGGTACGGCGATTAACAACTACTCGACGATGCTTGATAAATTCAGCAATCACTTCTTTTAGGGTGAGCGTTTTAGGTTGACCCGCTACTAGGGCAACCATGTTAATGCCAAATACTGTTTGCATTTGGGTATGGGCATACAAATTATTTAAGATAACTTCGGCATTTTCATTGCGACGAAGTTCTATCACCACTCGCATACCGTCTTTATCTGATTCATCTCTTAATTCTGAAATGCCTTCGATTTTCTTTTCTTTGACCAATTCAGCAATTTTTTCAACCAAGCGTGCTTTGTTTACCTGATAAGGCAATTCATCGATGATGATCGTTTGGCGATTAGTGGATTCATCTGTTTCGATACGACATTTAGAACGAACTAAAATTCGACCTTTACCTGTTTTATAGGCTTCAATAATACCCGCTCGACCATTAATGATGGCAGAGGTAGGAAAATCTGGTCCTGGAATATGTCTAATGAGTTCTTCAAAAGTGATTTCGTGATTATCAATATAGGCCAAACAGCCTGAAATCACTTCTCTTAAATTATGTGGTGGAATATTCGTGGCCATGCCTACGGCAATACCAGAAGAACCATTCACGAGTAAATTAGGTACTATCGTTGGGAAAACAGAAGGTGCAAATTCGGTTTCGTCGTAGTTGGGGACAAAATCGACCGTTTCTTTGTCTAAATCTGCCATTAACATGTGCGCAAATTTAGCCATTCTGACTTCGGTATAACGCATCGCAGCAGGCGCATCGCCATCAACCGAACCGAAGTTACCTTGACCATCGACTAACACATATCGCATGGAGAAAGGCTGTGCCATTCTAACGATGGTGTCATATACCGCTGTATCGCCATGTGGGTGGTACTTACCGATAACATCACCTACCACGCGGGCAGATTTTTTATAGGGTTTATTCCAATCGTTGCCTAATTCGCTCATGGCATACAGCACACGGCGATGAACAGGTTTGAGTCCATCTCGAACATCGGGCAATGCACGCCCAACAATCACGCTCATGGCATAATCTAGATAAGACTGTTTTAGCTCATCTTCGATGTTAACTGCATGAATTTCTTTGGCAAGTAGCTCGGCCATCTCTTGCCCCTCCCTC
>CAYSTH010000170.1:0-3879 GCA_964433995.1 uncultured Francisellaceae bacterium
CCATAAAATATATTATCACCCAACATTAAACAAACAGATTGATTATTTATAAAATTTTCACCAATGATAAAAGCCTCAGCGATACCTTTTGGCTTTTCTTGTATAGCGTATGAAATATTTAAACCTAACGTTTCACCTGTTCCTAGTAGCTTTTCGAAATCTACCACATCATAAGGCGAGGTAATAATTAAAATATCGGTGATGCCTGCAAGCATAAGCACAGATAAAGGATAATAAATTAAAGGTTTGTCATACACCGGCAGTAATTGCTTACTGATTGTTTTAGTGGCTGGATATAATCTGGAGCCTGCGCCCCCGGCTAAAATGATTCCTTTCATTGTTTATTGTATTCCTTTAGCAACTGTGCTTCTAATTCTTCTATAGTGGGTAATTCAGATTTTATATTTTCTGGCAGACCTTCGGTTAATCGATATTCAGCCAAGCCGATTGGTTTAGACATATCTCTAAGAGCATACTCAGCTAAAACATGATCCTTTGACCGACATAAGATAATCCCTATGCTAGGATTATCGCTAGTATGTTTAACAAGATCATCGACAGCAGAAAGATAAAAGTTAATTTTTCCTGCATACTCTGGCTTAAATTCTTCACTTTTAAGCTCTATGACAACAAAAGAACGAAGTTTTAAATGATAGAATAATAAATCAATATAATAATCTTTATTCCCTACTTCAATTTTGTACTGTCGACCAACAAAAGCAAACCCAGCGCCAAGTTCTATTAAAAATTTTTCCATATGGTGAATCAACGATAATTCTATATCCCTTTCTTTTGCATTTTCACTTATGCTTAAGAAATCAAATATATACGGATCTTTTAAGGTATAATTTGCTAAATCTGATTGTGATGGGGCCAATTTTTGATTAAAATTTGTTAACGCTTTACCCTGCCTGTTATACAGACCCAAATCTATTTGGTGTAACATCATGCTTCTTGACCAGCCATTTTCAATGGCCTTTACAATGTAAAAATTTCTCTCTTCTGGGGTCTTGACCTTGTCAAGCAAGTTAACCAAGTGAAACCAAGGTAATTGTGCAGCAACTTGCTGCACAAATTCAATATTGGGATAATCTTCAGCAAAGCGCCTCATATACTTCAGGTTTCTAGTGCTAAATCCTTTAATTTCAGGAAATTCATGCTTTAAATCAAAACTTAATCTATCTATAACTTTAGCACCCCAGCCAAGATTTTTTTGTCTACTTAAAATTTCAGTACCAATATAATGATAAATTAATATCAGTTCTTGATTTACAGCCTTCACAGCTTGATATCTTGATTTTTTTACTCGTAATTTCAAATCACCCAGAAATTCTAAATAACCCGAAGGAATAATATCTCCTTTCATTCATAGTACCTATTAAGTGTTTCACACACATACTGAACATCAGATTCAGTATGGCCATAAGAAATGGGCAAACTAAGTGTTGTTTGGTGTATTTTTTCAGAAATAGGAAATGATTTTCCTTCAAATAAATGAGCAAGTGCTTTTTGTTGATGAGGTGGAACAGGATAATGAATATCTGTTGTAATACCATTTTCGGCTAAATAGCTTTTTAATTTATCTCTATCTTCTGTTCGAATATTGTAAATATGATAGATATGTTTACAATTATCTGGCTGAATAGGTTTAATCACTTTATTAGTTAAGTGCTCATTGTAAATTTTTGCTAAATGTTGTTTATATTGGTTAATTTTATCTAAATATTTTAATTTTACCAATAATATTGCCGCTTGCATTTCATCCAAACGCGAGTTGACCCCAATATAATCATTGTAATATTTTTTGTGCGAGCCGTAATTTCGAATGGCTCTTAATTTACCCGCTAATTTAGAATCATTAGTGAGAATAGCTCCAGCATCGCCCATAGCACCTAAATTTTTAGTGGGATAAAAGCTAAAGCTGGCCATGGTTGAAAAATTACCACATTTTTTGCCAAAATATGTTGCACCATGTACTTGGGCACAATCTTCTAAAATAAATAAATCATATTTCTTTGCTATTCTTTGAATTTCATTCATATCAGAAGGCAAACCATATAAATGTACTGGCATAATCACTTTGGTGTTTTTAGTGATAGATGCTTCTATTAGATAGGGATTAATATTGCAAGTCTGTTCATCAGGCTCAACAAAAACTGGTTTTAAACCAGCTTTTAACACAGACAATACTGATGCGACATAAGCATTAGCAGGCACAATTACTTCTGAACCTCTTGGTAAATCCAAGGCCATTAACGACAATACCAAAGCGTCTAAACCAGAAGCGACACCAATTGCATATTCCATGCCTATATAACCAGCAAAGCTGGCTTCAAACTGCTCAAGTTCTTTGCCTAGAATATACCATCCTGAATCTATCACCTTATTTACGGCACTTTTGATTTCATCTAAAAAAAAAGAATTAGATTTAGATAAATTCTCATAAGGAACTTGTTTAAGCATATTAAGCTATCTCTGTTATATAGTCGTTTTTATCATAATGTTCTGAAGCAAGCAACAACACCACAGCATCGCTACTAAAATCATATAATTCATGCCAATCTTCAGGTGCTAGATATAAACATTTGTCTGGCTGATTCATTTCGAAAATCTGTTCCTGATTATTTGAAATGACTTTAACCTGACAGCTGCCACTAACGCAAATTAATCCCTGTTTTGTGATTTTATGCCTATGTCCACCTCTAGGTGAATCATTCATGCCATGCATCCAATATACCCTTTTAATATCAAAAGGCAGCATTTTTTCAATAACTGAAAGCTTGCCTCTTGTATCTTGATGAGTGGGAATAGTTAGGATTTTAGCCATTTTTAGCTCACTTCTAGCAATTTTCGACATGACATTTTATTGTCATTATTTATTAACTTATTTCTTATTCTCTGTAAAAATTTCTTTATACTGATATCTTCTTTATCACATATTTTTTCAAGATACGTTTTATTATCAATATCACCATTTTTTAATAACATATTATCTATATTTAATACTTTTTTGATATAAGAAAAGTATAGTTTTCTTTTTATTTCATCAGAAAGATAATACCCCGAGCCCATTTCTATTTGTTTATTAGAATAAATCTTTACACCATGAAAATGGTAAAACACTAAATCAAACACAACATTATCTTTAGATTGCATTTTTAAATTATCATCATTGCTTGGCATAAAATCATACTGCTGCACATTCCAAGGGGCTACCCCTCCACCTAAATGTTCCAGTACATGTACCGATTTAAATTTTTGAGGCCAATCATCTAAATATTTTTGGTCACCAAATCGATTGGGTTCTATTCGGTTGTAACACCATTCTATACAAGCATTTCGCCACCAAGTAAGCGCTTCTAAGCCTTCTGGAGTGTTTTTAAAGTTCATAAATTGAACACAATAAATACCCGATGTTTTGCTTTGATCGTATTTTTTGGTATATCGATGAGGAGAAAGTAAAATAGATTGATTTTCCGATTCTTTTAATAAGCAGCTAGGATCTTGATAAAAGCATAAGTCTGCATCAATATAACATATTTGTGCTACCTTATATTTATTTATGCAATGTAAAACTAAAGCAGGTGTTATGGTCCAACAATATTCACCTAATGTTCTTGAAGATTTTACTAAAAACACATCTGGATTATCTTTTTCAAAGAAATCTAGGCTGATCAACTTAATATTATTGGGATGATAGCGCATTAATATTTTTTCAGTTTGCATATCCATTGCTAACACGTATACAAAAGAATTGGGTGCATGCTTAAATAAAGATTGCAACATCACTAATCCTCTCGAGAGGTATTTTATATTAAATAATGTGCAATAATAATTCATTTTAATTTTAATAATGCTCCCCTATAATGGACATCTATA
>CAYSTH010000171.1:0-3805 GCA_964433995.1 uncultured Francisellaceae bacterium
TGATGTACTTGGTAATGCAGTAGAATTAATTGCTCAAAAACACGCTTCTTTGCAAATAAAAGCAGAACATTACCCTATTGTTGGTGAAAATCTCTTGGCTTCCATTAAAGAAGTCTTAGGTAAAAATGCCACTGATGCCATCATTACCGCTTGGGCAGAAGCATACGAACTGCTAGCTAACATATTAATTGGTCGCGAAAAACAAATTTACACTGAGCAAACAGCTGTACCAGGTGGATGGGAAGGATTCAAGTCGTTTAAAGTCATTAACAAAGTAAAAGAAAATGACATTATTACTTCTTTTTATTTGGCACCTGAAGATAAAAAAGCATTACCTCTGTTTAAACCTGGGCAATATATTACACTTCGCATAGCAGATACCAGTACTGGTTCAACCATGCGCAATTATAGTCTTTCGGATAAACCTGGACAAAACTGGTTTCGTATTAGCGTTAAACGCGAAGAGTCTCAAAAAGCACACACCCCTAAAGGTTACATTTCAAATTTACTGCATAAAGAAATTGATGTGGGTTCATCATTAGAAATAGCACCACCTTGCGGAAATTTTTTTATAGATATAACAGAAAAACATGAACGTCCTTTAGTGTTACTCGCTGCAGGTATCGGTATTACGCCCATATTAAGTATTTTACTTAGTACAATAGACTCTATGCCCGAACGTAAAATTGTACTTATTTATGGCACTTTAACGCCTGAAACTCAGGCTTTTAAAAAAACCATTGATGAACTTTGTTCAAAAAATCTCAATTTAATCACACATTATCGATATAGTGATCTGATCGATGCAACGACGCTAAATGAGCAAAATACTAGCACAGGGTTTATCGACGCAGAACTTATTGAATCTATGGTGCCCAATAAAAATGCCGACTATTATTTCTGTGGCCCTAAGGCTTTTATGGTGAATATTTATCAAGAGCTTTTAACTTGGGGTATCCCTCCGGCTCAAGTACATTTTGAGTTTTTTGGACCGCTTCAAAGTTTGGAGAAATAAAAACTGAAAGAATAAGCAAAGACATTGGTGATAGCCAATGTCTTTATTTTTCTCTTATCTATTTTTAAAGGGTCTTTTGTCATCACCTTTCTCATGTACTGGAGAAGGTGCATCGCCCCTGGGTGCACGAGAACCTCGTGGATCACCTAAATCATTAGGATCTACACGTTTAATAGATGGCCCAACTTCGTTTGACCCTTTCCCACGTTTTTTCGATGCTCTCTCTTTTAACTCTTCTTTATGTTTTTTCATAGATTTTTCCCCTTAAAAATAAAGATTGGCAACTACAAAATTCAATTTTATCGATCGGAGATGCGATTTTCGATTACCGATATTCTATTCAGCAATAGCCGCCTATCGCTTAATCCTATCTTATTCGATAAATATAGTAGATATAAAAATTGGTAAATAATAAAACATATAATAATAGTCTTTTATAAACCATCTACAATTAATTATAGGGGCAAATTTAATAGCTAAATAAACAAACAGTATTGTAACGATTTCATTTTTGATTTTTATTACTATTGAGATCGTATCAAATGAGGAGTACATAATGCCTCATACTCATGAAAACTTTAATGATATTGGCAATGTTGAACAGTCATTATCAAGCTTAAATTATATTACAGAAAAAACAAAAAACGAAAAAATTAATATTTTATATAATCATTTGTTCATGAGTGTAATAAGCTCATATATTTGTTCCTCACTGATATTTTTTATTTTACCGACTACGCTTTTTAAAACGATTTGGTATAATGCCATTATTGCTATTAGTGTTTTTAGATTTTTGCTTATCTTTATAAGAAAATATAATAAAAACCCTAACCTACATTTGATACTTTTTATTTTGGGCAGCACACTTTCCGCAAGTTGTTGGGGTGTTGTCGGTTATTTTCTTATGCCACAAGATAATATCTTACAACAAATGGTTATTATGATCATTATTGCAGGGGTATCAGCAGGTGCTATGCAAACACTGCAAGCAAATTTGATTTCTGCAGTACTGTTTCTAGTATTAAGTCTTTTACCTTTATCCATTTGGTTATTTATACAAAATACATTTGAGTATTATGTTTTAGCGATAGCTCTAGCAACTTATTTGTGTTTTTGTAATTTATCTGCATTTAGAGGCAATCGCCTTATTGATCAGGTGCTCACTTTAAATTTTAAAAATTTTGATTTGGCTTTTCGACTTTATACTTCAAATGATGAACTTACTAATAAAAATAGTCTATTAGAACGTCATGAAGAAAACATGAATATTATTAATCATTTGAATGAAAAACTTCAACTATGTAAAAATTCAACTGAAGCACATTCGGTCATAAAAATAGCAGCAGAAAGGTTGTTTACAGATTTCTTTGGCGGACTCACTATAACGGATACCATTGATAATCAAATCTTAGTGGCTCAATGGGGCGATAAACAAACTCTCAATATTAAATTTTCTTCAGATGCTTGCTGGGCGCTTAGAGGAGGAAATAAATATCTGGTGAATGATCAACAAAAAGATTTATTATGTAAACATTACACTATTTTACCTGAAGGAAGTTACTGTATACCTTTGATTGTTGAAAACAAATCTTTAGGCATGATCAATTTTAATTTCTCGAATGATATCGTGATAACAAATCAAATTATACAGATAATGACTGTTTTTAGTGATGTTGTTAAATTAGCTTTAGCTAACATAAAATTACGAGAAAAATTACAATCAGAAGCAACTCGAGATCCTTTAACTAATCTTTTTAACCGGCGTTACTTAAATGAAACACTCTCTCGAGAGTTTTATCGAATCGCTCGCGAAAATAACTCTTTATGTTTTGCCATTTTAGATTTAGATCATTTTAAAAATCTGAATGACACTTATGGACACGAAACAGGTGATGAAGTACTTAAATATTTCGCTACTTTACTCATAAATCATGTTCGAGGCAGTGATATTGCTTGTCGATTTGGCGGAGAAGAGTTTGCTTTGGTTTTTATTAATACAACTATTGATAAAATAATGCCCTCTCTCGAAAATATTCGAAAAGAAATTGAAAATGCAAAGATATATGTTCACAATCAACTTATCCATTCTGTCACCACTTCTATAGGTGTCGCCCAAGCTCCTGAACAAGGAAATACCGTTCAGGATATTATCAAAGCAGCTGATATTGCTTTATATCAAGCAAAAAATGCTGGTAGAAATACCATTATGACCTCTCAATTACCCCCTTCAGATTAAGATACAAAATGAAAGAAAAAATATTGTTAAGAAAGGCCACCACTGAAGACATAGGTGACATTGTCAATGTATATTTGAGAGCACGCAATGAATTGGTTACTTTTGCTCCTTTAAAACACTCAGAGCAAAGCATACAGCAATGGGTTCATCATACTCTCCTGCTTAAAGAGCAAGTCATTGTTGCTCAAGAAAATGACATCGTTGTCGGTATGATGTCTTTGGCAAGAGTGGATGAAAAAAAATGGGTTAAACAACTCTATATTCACCCGAATGCAGTGGGTCGTGGTATCGGCACATTGTTGATAGAAAAAGCAAAATCAATGTTAGGTTCACCCATTTATCTCTATACCTTTGATGAAAATATAGGTGCCAAACGCTTTTATGAGCGACACGGCTTTGTGGCAATCGATTTTGATGATGGCTCAGGTAATTAAGAACAGTGCCCTGCTGTGTTATATGAATGGATAGATAGTAAATAAATTCTAATTGGCCGGGAGTATTAGATAAACTGTGTCAGTTCTGATAGATTATTAACTTAAATCTGAGGAACTGCA
>CAYSTH010000172.1:0-3776 GCA_964433995.1 uncultured Francisellaceae bacterium
AAAGACTGTTTAATTTGTTTAAAATCAGGATGTTTATAAATATTCCATTCGGTTAATATGACGAGAGCATCCGCACCTTCTAATGTTTGTTCTGATGTTTCACATAACAAAACATCTGATTTTTCATTAAAAACTTTTCTAGCAGAATGTAATGCTTCTGGATCATGTGCTTGCACTCTTGCACCTTGTTCTAGTAAATCATTAATCAAGACCACGCTAGGCGCATCTCGCATATCATCAGTATTGGGTTTAAATGCCAATCCCCAAACAGCAAACACTTTATTTTTAATATCATGGTTAAAATAAGCATTTATTTTATGAAATAAAACTTGTTTTTGTTTAGCATTAACCTCTTGAGCCGATTTTAAAATCATTAAATCGGTATCGTGCTGCTTAGCCGTACTGATTAACGCTTCAATATCTTTGCCAAAACAAGAGCCGCCAAACCCGCACCCTGCTTGAATAAAATGAGATCCAATACGAACATCTGCTCCTATGCCTCGTTTGATATGTTGAATATCTGCTCCGACTTTCTCAGCAAAATTAGCTAACTCATTCATAAAACTAATTTTCGTGGCTAATAATCCATTAGCAGCATACTTAGTGAGTTCAGCCGAAGTTGAATCCATCCAAATAACATTATTTTTTGTTTCTGATATGGGTTGATATAATTTCTCTAATGTTTTTTTAACATTAGGGTTAGCAGTATTCACTCCTAATACAATTCTATCCGGTGAAAGAAAATCTTGTATCGCTGCTCCTTCTTTTAAAAATTCGGGGTTAGATACCACATCGAAATTCGATTCTGGAGAACGTTCTAAAATAATCTCCTTTATTTTCTGAACAGTACCCACGGGCGCAGTCGATTTTTGAATAATAATTTTATATTCCGTTATATTTTTTGCTATGGTGTCTGCAACGTTATAAACATATTGCATATCTGGCAAGCCATTTTCACCCGTCGGTGTACCAACGGCGATAAAAATGCATTCTCCATGATTCACACCCAGTGTTGCATCTGTTGTGAAATGAATGTGCTTAGATTGAATGCAACGTTGTACAATTTCAGCTAACCCAGGCTCGTATATTGGAATGCTACCTTGCTGTAACTTTGATATTTTATTGACATCTATATCAACACAAAGCACATCGTTGCCGAAATCGGCAAAACACGCGGCAACAACCAATCCTACATAGCCTGTGCCAAAAACTGTGATATTCATCCTTATAACCTACCTGTTTTTTATATTTTTTATCCAATCAAACCATAATAGATCTAACAAAGGGCCTTGTGCTAGACTGTGCGCCAACATTCTAGAAAATATAGATATTAGTCATGCAACCAAAACGGATTTTAGTGACCGGTGGAGCTGGTTTTATTGGTTCACATTTATGTGAGCGACTCTTATCAGAAGATAATCAAAATTTTGTTTATTGCCTGGATAATTTTTACACGGGCCACCAAGAAAATATTAATCACTTAATGGATAACGCTCATTTTGAATTTATCCATCATGATATGCTTCAACCTCTTGAATTTGACAGATCTCTTTCACATATTTACCATTTAGCCTGCCCTGCAAGCCCTGTTCATTACCAAAAAGACCCTATTTATACGACAAAAACTGGGTTCTATGGCTCATTACATGCACTAGAGCTCGCTCATAAAACTGGGGCGAGGGTTTTGCTGGCTTCTACAAGTGAAGTCTATGGCGATCCTAAAATTCATCCTCAAACTGAAAAGTACTTAGGCAATGTAAACTGCTTTGGTCCTAGAGCTTGTTATGATGAAGGCAAAAGAGTGAGCGAAACTTTATTTTATGATTACCATCATCAATACCAAACAGATATTCGGATAGCAAGAATATTTAATACTTATGGCCCTAAGATGAGCCCAAATGATGGTAGAGTCGTGAGCAATTTTATTACCCAAGCGATACAAGAAAAACCAATCACTTTATATGGTGATGGTTCTCAGACACGTTCTTTTTGCTATGTTGATGATTTAGTAAAAGGCCTCATTGCATTAATGAATACGTCTAATCTTCATTCACCTGTTAATTTGGGCAACCCTGTTGAAAGAAGTGTCAAAAACATCGCTGAAATCATATTAAATTTTACAAAAAGTAAATCTGATTTGTCCTATATGCCTTTGCCGCAGGATGATCCTCTTTTAAGATGTCCTGATATAAGTTTGGCTAACAATTTATTAAACTGGCACCCACAAATCAATTTAGAAGATGGTTTAATGAAAACCATCGAATATTTTACTAATAAAATTGGTTAATACTTATGAGCTATGCATTATCTGTTGTCATTCCTTGTTATAACGAAAAAAATACCGTTGAATCTTTACTTGATGCTGTCCGTCAAAGCCCCATAGATGGCAAATTAGAAATTATTGTGGTGAACGATGGTTCAACAGATGGGGTCAAAGAATTACTAGATAGTCAACTAAAAGATAAAATAGATATTTTGATTCATCACCCTTTTAATCAAGGAAAAGGTGCTGCGTTGAGAACAGGTATCCAGCAAGCTACTGGTGATTATGTTATTATTCAAGATTCAGACTTAGAATACGATCCGCAAGAATATCCAAAATTATTAAAGCCTTTATTAAGCCAAAAAGCAGATGTGGTTTATGGCAGTCGATTTAAAGGTGGAGAGTCTCATCGTGTGCTTTATTTTTGGCATTCCATAGGCAATCAATTTTTAACTTTGCTTAGCAATATGTTTACCAATTTAAATTTAACAGATATGGAAACGTGTTATAAAGTTTTTAAAAGAGACATTATTCAAAGCATCAATATTCAAGAAAATCGTTTTGGTTTCGAACCTGAAATCACAGCAAAACTTTCTCAAATAAAAAATATTAAAATATATGAAGTAGGCATTTCTTATTTTGGTAGAACCTATGATGAAGGCAAAAAAATCGGCTGGAAGGATGGCTTTAGAGCAATCTATTGCATTTTAAAATATGGATTTTTTAAACGTTTTATATAAAAAATATACTCAAAATCATATTAGTAATATTTTGATTATTGCTTCATTATGTTTGGGGTATATTTTTTTAGCGCCATCACAAGGTTGTCCGGTTAACTGGGACTGTAATGCTTATATCAAGATGGTTGATTCTATTTCTTATAATTCAAGCGTGTTACCTCATCATGCTATGCGAATATTACCTTCTTTGATTGTTAGTTTTTTGGTTAAATTTTTACCTATCAATATAGAAACTGGCTTTAGATTACTTTCTGGTACAAGTTATTTAGTTTTTTCACTCAGCTTTTATTATGTATTAAATAAAATGATGAGTGTTAATCGCCCTATCTCAAAAATTTATACTCTGTCAATTACTTGTATTTGCCTGGCTAGCCATCATGCTATGATTCAAGCACTGGTTAATGTTTATCAAGGCACTGACGCACTCACTTATTCCATTATTTTATTTATGTTTTATTTCACCTATTACAAAAAACAATTTCATTGGGTCTTTATTTTAACGTTAATAGGTATTATAACGCGTCAAAATTTATTTTTTATGGGGGAATTATGCTTGCTGTTTGGTTTAGTTCAACACCAAAAAATGATGAATTTAGCCTATATAGGATTGGCTGGCCTAGCCTATAACTGGTTAGTGACATACTACCATGCACAAGGTGCATTATTGATGTCTATCACGCCTGAATCTGATTTTTTCAGCATGAATCATCTTATTTATGTTATTCAAGATTCTGGCTTATTAAACTTAGTGATTCCTATTTTGCCTTTATTGT